>NZ_JBEXID010000013.1:0-139456 GCF_040608395.1 Streptomyces sp. NPDC005181 | reverse complement strand
AGCGCCGATGGTACTGCAGGGGGGACCCTGTGGGAGAGTAGGACGCCGCCGAACAATTATTCCGGGAAAGCCCCGCACCTCTGGTGCGGGGCTTTTCTGCGTTCACGGGGATGCCGGCTCGCCGTACCTCGTGGCGGGCGACAGCAGGTTTCGATAGGTGTCGGCGAGAAGGTTCGCACTTCGGCCGCGCGTGGTTATGAATATCCCTGAGTTCAGGGTATGCTCTATCTCGTTGCCGTCGCGCAGCAGGCCCCAATAGCTCAGTCGGTAGAGCGTCTCCATGGTAAGGAGAAGGTCTACGGTTCGATTCCGTATTGGGGCTCAGGTAACGTAAAGGCCCCCGCCATTGGCGGGGGCCTTTTGCATGTCTGCTGCCTTCAGGTTCTTTCTCCTGCTGGGAGGCGCAGGGCACTCGCGGTCACGTTCCTCACGAGATGGTCCGGATTGCCGGTGCCGGGGACGACGAGCAGTTCACCGCTGAATCGCCGTCAGTCCGTGGGCGGTTCGGGGACCCGCATCGCCAGGATGGCCATGTCGTCGGAGGCCGGTTCGGCGGCGAAGCGTTCGACGGCCCGCAGAACACGGGATGCCACCGCTCCGGCCGTGAGGCCCGTACACATGGTGAGGACGTCGGCCAGGCCGTCGTCCCCCAGCATGCGGGTGCCTTCACGGCGCTCCGTCACACCATCGGTCACGCAGAGCAGGACATCGCCGGGGTCGAGGGTGACAGTCTGCTCGTACAGTTCGAGGTCCTCGATGACGCCCAGCAGCGGCTGCGGTTCGGCCGCTGCCTCGACCGTGCCGTCCTGGCGCAGACGCAGCGGCAGGGGATGCCCGGCGCACACCACCTTGAGGAGTGCGCTGCCGTCCTCCTGGGGCCACAGCTCTCCGTAGAGGAGGGTGAGGAAGCGGCTGCGGGAGCCCTCGTCGAGGATGGCGGCGTTGAGACGCTCCAGGACGGCCGGGCCACCGAAGCCCTCGCGGGCGAGCAGGCGCAGGGCGTGGCGGGCGAGGCCCGTGACGGCCGCAGCCTCCGGACCCGTACCGCAGACGTCACCGATGGCGAAACCGTACGCGCCGTCGCGGATCGGGAAGACGTCGTAGAAGTCGCCGCCGACCTCGTTGCCCTCGCCGGCCGCACGGTAGATGACCTCGATCTCGACATTGGGGACGTCGGGAAGGCCCGGCGGCAGCAGGCTGCGCTGCAGGGACTGACTGATCGCCATGCGCTCCGAGTAGAGACGGGCGTTGTCGAGGGCGAGGGCGGCGCGGCGGGACAGGTCCTCGGCCAGTTCGAGGATCTCCTGGCGGAAGTGGTCGTCGGACGGCTTGCCGAGCGTGAGCATGCCGATGACACGGTTCCGGGCGACGAGCGGCAGGACCACCGTCTCGCCGCCCACCGCGGCTGCGGTGGCCAGCGTCGTACGGATGCCGGAGCCGAGGGTGGTGGACTCGCCGAGGCCGAGACTGCGCATGGAGATGCGCAGGGCCGCCTCGTGGGCGGCCGCGGAGGGGGCGGCCCAGACCCGGGCGCCGGGTGTCGGGACGGGGTCCGGCGGGGAGATCTTGGAGAGCAGGGCCTTGAGGCCGTCGATGAGCTCCTCGTCCTCGTGCAGCACATACGAGAGGTACGGCTCCGAGGACTGGTCGGCGATCGTGTAGACGGCGCACCAGGTGGCCAGGGTGGGAACCGTCATCTGGGCCATCAGCGCCAGCGTCTGGTCCCGGTCGAGCGTGCCGGCGAGGAGGTCGGAGGCCTCGACGAGGAAGGACAGCGAACCGCGGCGGAGCCGTTCGAGTTCGCCGAGACGGGCGGACTCGACGGCGAGCGCGATGCGGTCCGCGGCGAACTGGAGGCGCAGGGCCTCCTCGTTGGTGTACCGGCCCGGTGCTTCGGCGGCGACACCGAGTGAGCCGGTGAGTCGGCCTTCGACCTTCAGCGGAACGGTGACGACGGAGCGCATGCCGGTCCCGCCGAGCAGGGGTACGGCGCCGGGTACGGCGGTGAGGTCCTCGTGGACGGCGGGCATGCGGGCGGAGCCGTACCGGCCGGTGCCGGCCTCGACGGGGACCCGGGCGAAGCGCTGACGGGCGGAGGGGAGGCCGGTCGTGGCGCGTACCTCCAGTTCCGTCTCGTCGTCCGTGGCCAGCAGCAGGAAGGCCGAATCCGCGTCGAGCATGTCCCGGGCCCGCTCGACGGTGCGCTGGAGCAGTCCGTCGAGGTCGTCGGGGGCCGGGGAGCCGATGAAGACCTCGAACGGGTCCGTGGTGCGGCTCTCGATGCCGGTGTCGGAGACGGGGGTGCGGACCGGGGACTGGAGCACGGCGCGCTCGTAGTCGCGGACGAGCAGACAGACCGTCGACGGTTCGCCCTGGGTGTCGCGGACTCTGAGGTGCGAGGCGTAGACCGGGATGGTGCGGCCGTCGGCGCCCCGGATCCCGTAACTCCCCTCCCAGCGGGAGAGCTGGAGCGCGTCGGCGATGCCAGTGTTGGTGCCGGGGGTCTGCGGCCAGGCCGCAAAGTCGGTGAGTTGCTTGCCGGTGACCTGATCCGCGCTGTAGCCGAAGAGGAACGCACAGTCGTCGTTCCAGGCGGTGATGGAACCGGAGCTGTCGATCTGGACGACGGCGACCCGGACACGCTCGTCGGCGACCGGGAGGAGATCGATCGGGAGCAGGGGGCCGGCGGAGCGGATACCCACCGGACGCTCGGGGAGATCGAGCTGGAACCAGACATGTTTGTGCGTCGGGGTGTACTCGACGCCCCACCGGGATGCGAGCGCAGCGCAGAGCAGCAGACCGCGGCCGCTCTCACGGTCCGGGCTGCCGAAGTCCAGACCGGTGGTCTGGAGCGGGATCTCCCGTTCCGGATAGTGGTCGGAGACCTCGACCCGGACGCCGTCCTCCGTACGCAGACACAGCACGTCGGCGGCGGTGCCTGCGTGCACCACCGCGTTGGTCACGAGCTCGCTGGTGAGGACGACCGCGTCGTCCACGACGTCGGTGTACCCCCAGCCCTGAAGGGTGTCACGCACGAAGGCGCGGGCGGTCGCGACCGAGCGTCCGACCGGGTCGAAGGTGGCAGCCGCGCGCGCGGTGATCACAGCACTCCCCATATGGTGTCTCGTCGCTTCCCCGAGTCCTGTGCCCGTTTCTCGCCGCTTCGATTCGCCTAGCCAGGCTAGACGCTCGGTCTCGGTCCCGGGTACACGAGGGCCGACTTCGGGCAAGCGCGACCAGTATGTGGTCGGTGACCGGACAAGTGTGGGCTTCCCAACGGAGGGATGAGGGACAACCGTTGGAGGTTCCACCTCGATCTATTGCGGCCTGGTACGTTTCAACGATTTGACGTCCGCATGGTCACCCGTCAACGGTGGGCAGTGGCGGTGAGCCAATGTGGAACTGGGCAAGCTCCCAGATAAGGCCCGAACGATACGGTCAACCCCTGCGGGAGGGACACGGTGGAGTCTGGCGTGGCGGCGCGGGGATCAGACACGCGCACAAAAGGCGGACAGTCCGTGAAGAAACAGCGCAATGGAACCATCGACGTGGACGCGGCGGCGCTCAACAGATTGCTCGCGGGTCTGGTGGCGATGCGCGACGGGAATTTCCGCCGGCGTCTGACCGTCTCGGGCGACGGCGTGATGACGGAGCTCGCGGCGGTCTTCAACGAGGTCGCCGACCGCAACCTCCATCTCACCGGCGAACTGGCACGTGTACGTCGCGTGGTCGGGCGTGAGGGGAAGCTGACCGAGCGGCTGGAGACGGGGGCCTGCGAGGGCTCCTGGGCCGCCGCCATCGATGCCTCGAACGAGCTGGTCGACGATCTGGCGCGGCCGGTGTCGGAGGTCGGGCGGGTGCTCTCGGCGGTAGCCGACGGTGATCTCGAACAGCGGATGGAGCTCCGGTCGCACACGGCCGACGAGACCGTGCGACCGCTGCGCGGCGAGTTCCTGAAGGTGGCCCGTACGGTCAACAACCTGGTCGACCAGCTGTCGGCGTTCACCGAGCAGGTGACGCGGGTGGCGGTCGAGGTGGGTACCGAGGGCAAGCTGGGCGGGCAGGCGCAGGTGCGCGGAATGTCCGGTTCCTGGAAGGACCTCACGGACTCCGTCAACACCATGGCGTACCGGCTGACGGCGCAGGTGCGGGACATCGCGCTGGTGACGACGGCGGTCGCCAAGGGCGACCTGTCACGGAAGGTCACCGTCCATGTGGCCGGTGAGATGCTCCAGCTGAAGAACACCGTCAACACGATGGTCGACCAACTGTCGTCGTTCTCCTCCGAGGTGACCCGGGTCGCCCGTGAGGTGGGCACAGAGGGCGAGCTGGGCGGGCAGGCGACGGTGCCCGGTGTGGCCGGGGTGTGGAAGGACCTCACCGACTCCGTCAACACGATGGCCGGAAACCTCACCTCGCAGGTGCGCGGTATCGCCGAGGTGACGACGGCGGTCGCCAATGGTGACCTGTCGCAGAAGGTCACGGTGAGCGCCCGCGGCGAAGTGGCGCAACTCGCCGAGACGATCAACCAGATGACCGAGACGCTGCGGACCTTCGCGGACGAAGTGACGCGGGTGGCCAGCGAAGTCGGTGGCGAGGGTCTGCTCGGCGGCCAGGCGCAGGTGCCGGGTGCGGCGGGTACGTGGAAGGACCTCACCGACTCGGTGAACACGGTCTTCCGGAACCTGACGACGCAGGTGCGGGACATCGCGCAGGTGACCACGGCGGTGGCCAGCGGCGACATGACGCAGAAGGTCACGGTCGATGTGGCCGGCGAGATGCTGGAGCTGAAGAACACCGTCAACACGATGGTGGACCAGCTGCAGTCCTTCGGTTCGGAAGTGACCCGGGTCGCCCGGGAGGTCGGCGTCGAGGGCCGGCTGGGCGGACAGGCCGAGGTGCCGGGTGCGGCGGGTACGTGGAAGGACCTCACCGACTCGGTGAACACGGCGTTCCGGAACCTGACGGGTCAGGTGCGCGACATCGCGCAGGTGACGACCGCAGTCGCGAACGGCGACCTGTCGCAGAAGGTCACCGTGGATGTGGCCGGCGAGATGCTGGAGCTGAAGAACACCGTCAACACGATGGTGGCGCAGCTGTCGTCCTTCGCCGACCAGGTGACCCGGATGGCGCGGGACGTGGGCACGGAGGGCCGCCTCGGCGGCCAGGCGCGGGTCGACGGCGTCTCCGGTACGTGGAAGGAGCTCACCGACTCCGTCAACTTCATGGCGGGGAACCTGACCTCGCAGGTGCGCCAGATCGCCCAGGTGACGACGGCGGTCGCGCGGGGCGATCTCTCGCAGAAGATCGACGTGGACGCCCGTGGCGAGATCCTGGAGCTGAAGAACACCATCAACACGATGGTCGACCAGCTCTCCGCCTTTGCCGAGCAGGTGACCCGGGTGGCCCGCGAGGTGGGCACGGACGGGCGGCTCGGCGGCCAGGCGCAGGTGCCCGGCGTGGCCGGTGTGTGGCGCGATCTGACCGATTCGGTGAACGGCATGGCGGGGAACCTCACCGCGCAGGTCCGTAACATCGCGCAGGTCGCGACCGCAGTGGCGCGCGGTGACCTGTCGCAGAAGATCGACGTGGACGCCCGTGGCGAGATCCTGGAGCTGAAGAACACCCTCAACACGATGGTGGACCAGCTGTCGAACTTCGCGGAACAGGTGACGCGGGTCGCCCGTGAGGTGGGTACGGAAGGCATTCTGGGCGGCCAGGCCGAGGTCCAGGGCGTGTCCGGTACGTGGAAGGACCTCACCCAGTCCGTCAACGGCATGGCGAACAACCTGACCCTGCAGGTCCGCAATATCGCCGAGGTCACCACCGCCGTCGCCAAGGGGGATCTCTCCAAGAAGATCACCGTCGACGCCAAGGGTGAAATCCTCGAACTGGTGACGACCGTCAACACGATGGTCGACCAGCTCCTCAACTTCGCCGACGAGGTGACGCGAGTCGCGCGCGAGGTGGGCACCGAGGGCATCCTGGGCGGCCAGGCCCGGGTCCGAGGTGCGACGGGTATCTGGAAGGACCTCAGCGACAACGTCAATCTGATGGCCAACAACCTGACCAGCCAGGTGCGGAACATCTCCCGGGTCTCGTCCGCGGTCGCCAACGGCGATCTCACCAAGAAGGTCACCGTCGAGGCGCGTGGCGAGGTCGCCGAGCTGGCCGACACCGTCAACACGATGGTGACGACGCTGTCGTCGTTCGCCGACGAGGTGACGCGAGTCGCCCGCGAGGTGGGCACGGAGGGCGAGCTGGGCGGTCAGGCGCGGGTCCCGGGCGTCTCCGGTACGTGGAAGGATCTGACCGAGTCGGTGAACTCGATGGCGTCCAACCTGACCGGTCAGGTGCGCCAGATCGCCACGGTCACCACGGCCATCGCCAAGGGCGATCTCACCAAGAAGATCGACATCGACGCCCGGGGTGAGATCCAGGAGCTGAAGAACACCATCAACACGATGGTCGACCAGCTGTCGTCCTTCGCCGAACAGGTGACCCGGGTGGCCCGCGAGGTGGGCACCGAGGGGCAACTGGGCGGCCAGGCCCGGGTCCGGGACGTGGACGGCACCTGGCGCGACCTCACCGAGTCCGTGAACGAGATGGCCGGGAACCTGACCCGTCAGGTGCGGGCCATTGCGGCCGTCGCCACCGCGGTGACCCGCGGCGATCTCAACCTCAAGATCGACGTGGACGCGGCCGGCGAGATCCAGGCCCTGCAGGACAACATCAACACGATGATCGCCAACCTGCGCGACACCACGGCCACCAACAAGGAGCAGGACTGGCTCAAGGGCAACCTCGCCCGGATCTCCGGTCTGATGCAGGGGCGTCGCGATCTCGACGACGTCGCTTCGCTGATCATGAGCGAGCTGACCCCGGTCGTCTCCGCGCAGCACGGGGCGTTCTTCCTGGCGGTGCCGACCGGCGACACCGAGGCGGTGGGGGCGGACGCCGAGAAGGACGGCGCCTATGTGCTCCGGATGCGGGGCAGCTACGGCTACTCCGCGGGATCGATGCCGACGTCGTTCCGGCCGGGCGAGACGCTCATCGGCACGGCGGCTGAGGAGAAGCGGACGATCCAGGTGGACAACGTGCCGCCGGGTTATCTGAAGATCTCCTCGGGGCTCGGCGAGGCACCGCCCGCGCATGTGATCGTGCTGCCGGTGCTCTTCGAGGGGCAGGTCCTCGGTGTGATCGAGCTGGCCTCGTTCCAGCCGTTCACCCACATTCAGCGGGACTTCCTCAACCAGCTCGCCGAGATGATCGCGACGAGCGTCAACACGATCAGTGTCAACACCAAGACGGAGAAACTCCTGGAGCAGTCGCAGGAGCTGACCGAGCAACTGCGGGACCGTTCGGAGGAGTTGGAGAACCGGCAGAAGGCGCTGCAGGCCTCCAACGCCGAACTGGAGGAGAAGGCCGAGCTGCTGGCCCAGCAGAACCGTGACATCGAGGTGAAGAACACCGAGATCGAGGAGGCCCGGCAGGTCCTGGAGGAGCGCGCCGAGCAGCTCGCGGTCTCGATGCGCTACAAGTCCGAATTCCTGGCGAACATGTCGCATGAGCTGCGTACGCCGCTCAACTCGCTGCTCATCCTGGCCAAGTTGCTCGCGGACAACGCCGAGGGCAATCTCTCGCCCAAGCAGGTGGAGTTCGCGGAGACGATCCACGGGGCCGGTTCCGATCTGCTCCAGCTGATCAACGACATTCTCGATCTGTCGAAGGTCGAGGCGGGCAAGATGGACGTCAGTCCGACCCGGATCGCGCTGGTCCAGCTGGTCGACTATGTGGAGGCGACGTTCCGGCCGCTCACCGCGGAGAAGGGGCTCGACTTCTCCGTACGGGTGTCGCCGGAGCTTCCCGCGACGCTGCACACGGACGAACAGCGGCTGCTGCAGGTGCTGCGCAACCTGCTGTCCAACGCGGTGAAGTTCACCGACAGTGGCGCCGTCGAGCTGGTGATCCGGCATGCCAGCGCCGATGTGCCGAACGCCATCCGCGAGCAGCTTCTCGAAGCCGGTTCGCTGCGCGACGCCGACGCCGATCTGATCGCGTTCTCGGTCACCGACACCGGTATCGGGATCGCGTCCAGCAAGATGCTGGTGATCTTCGAGGCGTTCAAGCAGGCGGACGGTACGACGAGCCGCAAGTACGGCGGTACGGGGCTCGGGCTGTCCATCAGCCGGGAGATCGCCCGGCTGCTGGGCGGCGAGATCCATGCGGCGAGCGAGCCGGGCCGCGGCTCGACCTTCACCCTGTATCTGCCGCTGCACCCCAGTGAGCTGCCCCCGCAGGGCTACCCGCAGATCGGTCCCGGTCCCATCGAGGCACACGGCCAGGCGGTCGAGGAGGGGCTGATTCCGGAGGCCGGGGCGGGCGCCGGTCTGTCGGCGCCGCTGCACGATCAAGTCGGCTCCGCAGGGCTGTTCCGGCATCGCCGCAAGGCGCTCGGTGGGAGGGAGCGGAGGCCCGCGCTGTCGCCGAGGAGCACAGCGCCGACCACGCCGTCCCAGGAGTCGTGGGCGGCGGCCGGCCAGGAGGAGCCCGAGGCCCGCAGGGTGTTCCGGTTCGGTGGCGAGAAGGTTCTGATCGTCGACGACGACATCCGTAACGTCTTCGCGCTCACCAGCGTGCTGGAGCAGCACGGTCTCTCGGTGCTGTACGCGGAGAACGGGCGGGAGGGCATCGAAGTCCTGGAGCAGCACGACGATGTGACGGTCGTACTGATGGACATCATGATGCCGGAGATGGACGGCTATGCGACGACGACGGCGATCCGCCGGATGCCGCAGTTCGCCGGGCTGCCCATCATCGCGCTGACCGCGAAGGCGATGAAGGGTGACAGGGAGAAGGCGATCGACTCCGGCGCTTCCGACTATGTTACCAAGCCTGTCGATCCTGACCATCTGCTCTCCGTCATGGAGCAGTGGATGCGCGGAGAGTGATCATCGATTGCGCGGAGCACGATAAGTTGCTGATCGACTGTGCTCGAAAGGGTGTGAGGAGGCGGTGGACGGGGAACCTTCTGGTCTCCCGCCGCGTTTCTGGTACGTGCACAGTGACATCGCGGTGACAGGGTGTGGTGACGGGCGGGGTGCGGCTACCATGACCGGCACAAGGACGGACGGCGTAAGGGAGTCGTCCCCTGGGGCGGCGCCCGGTGCAATTCCGGGGCGAGGAGGACGGGCCATGGTGCAGAAGGCCAAGATCCTCCTGGTCGATGACCGGCCGGAGAATCTGCTGGCGCTGGAGGCCATCCTCTCTGCGCTTGATCAGACGCTGGTACGGGCATCGTCAGGGGAGGAAGCGCTCAAAGCGCTGCTCACGGACGACTTTGCGGTCATTCTGCTGGACGTCCAAATGCCGGGCATGGACGGATTTGAAACCGCCGCGCACATCAAGCGGCGGGAGCGGACCCGGGACATCCCGATCATCTTCCTCACCGCGATCAATCACGGTCCGCATCACACCTTCCGGGGTTACGCGGCGGGCGCGGTGGACTACATCTCGAAGCCGTTCGATCCCTGGGTGCTGCGCGCCAAGGTCTCGGTCTTCGTCGAGCTGTACACGAAGAACTGCCAACTGCGCGAGCAGGCCGCACTGCTCAGGCTCCAGCTCGAGGGCGGCGGCCGGCCGAGCGCGGACCACGACAAGGAGCCCGCCGGACTGCTGGCCGAACTCTCGGCGCGCCTCGCGGCCGCCGAGGAGCAGGCGGAGGCCCTCTCCAAACAGCTCGACGACGAGTCGGCAGACGCGGCAGCGGTGGCCACGGCCGCCCATCTCGAACGGAAGCTGACCGGACTGCGACGTGCGCTCGACGCGCTGGAGCCGGGCACAGGAAGCGGCACGGTCGCGCTTCCCTCATAACGCAGCCGCCGCGGAACGCCCCGGCCCGGAACCCGCGTTCGGGCCGGGACGCTGACGGCCCGTCCAGGGTGAGGGCGCGTCAGTTTCCTGCCTCTGCACGGCGACACGGTCGGGTGAACCAAGAGGCACACGTGTTCACGGTCGCCGACACCGGTAACCTCGGCACCATGGCCTCACGTACGTCCGGCAAGGGTTCCCAGGGCACGGCGGGCACCGCGAAGCGCCCCGGCCGTACCGCGGGTCCGGCGAAGAAAGCCGCGCCCGCGAAGAAAGCCGCCGCGAAAAAGAAGGCACCCGCGAAGAAGGCTCCGGCCAAGAAGGCGGCTGCGCCCAGACCTGCACCGTCACCCACCGGGGGCGTGTACCGCCTGGTGCGCGCCATCTGGCTCGGAGCGGCCCATGCCGTCGGCGCGATGCTCCGCGGCATAGGGCGCGGCGCCAAGGGACTCGATCCCGCACACCGCAAGGACGGCGTCGCCCTCCTGCTGCTCGGCCTCGCGCTGATCGTCGCCGCGGGCACCTGGTCGAATCTGCGCGGGCCCGTCGGCGACCTCGTCGAGATGCTCGTCACCGGCGCCTTCGGCCGGCTCGATCTGCTCGTACCGATACTGCTCGGCGCCATCGCCGTGCGGCTGATCCTCTACCCGGAGAAGCCCGAGGCCAACGGCCGTATCGTCATCGGACTGTCTGCCCTGGTCATCGGGGTGCTCGGGCAGGTGCACATCGCGTGCGGATCACCGGGCCGCGAGGACGGCACCGAAGCCATGCAGGACGCGGGCGGACTGATCGGCTGGGCCGCCTCCAAGCCGCTGATCTACACCATGGGCGAAGTCCTCGCCGTACCACTTCTCCTGCTCCTCACCGTCTTCGGACTGCTCGTTGTCACCGCGACTCCGGTGAATGCCATTCCCCAGCGGCTGCGACTGCTCGGCTCCAAGCTGGGGATCGTCGACCCGGAGTACGACCCCGAGGCGGATGACGAGAGCGACGACGAGCGGTACGGCGAGCAGTGGCGCGACGCGCTGCCCGCCCGCTCGCGGCGCTCCTCCGCACGCCGCTCCGAGGTGCCCGAGGAGTACGACCCCCAGCAGGCGGAGGCCGAGGCGCTCTCCAAACGCCGCAGGCCGCGCAGGCCCTCCGTGCAGCCCGCGATGAACCGCACCATGGATGCGGTGGACGTCGCCGCGGCTGCGGCCGCCGCGCTCGACGGGGCGGTGCTCAATGGCATGCCGCCCTCGCCCATCGTCGCCGACCTCACCCAGGGCGTCACCGTCGAGCGGGACCGTGAGCGGTCCGGGGGCACCCCGGTGCCCGGCGCACGGGAGGCGGAGCGGGCCCAGGGGGCAGGGAAGCCGGAGAAGAGTGGAGTGCTCTTCGACGGCGTACCCGATCTGACGAAGCCCGCGCCCGACCGCTCGCAGTCCCAGCCGCTGCCCGCCCGCGCCGAGCAACTGCAGCTCTCCGGCGACATCACGTACGCGCTGCCCTCGCTCGACCTGCTGGAACGCGGCGGCCCGGGCAAGACCCGCAGCGCGGCCAACGATGCGATCGTGGCCTCCCTGACGAACGTCTTCACCGAGTTCAAGGTCGACGCCGCGGTCACCGGCTTCACCCGCGGACCGACGGTCACGCGCTACGAGGTGGAGCTCGGCCCGGCCGTGAAGGTCGAGCGGATCACCGCGCTCGCCAAGAACATCGCGTACGCCGTCGCCAGCCCCGACGTCCGGATCATCTCCCCGATCCCGGGGAAGTCCGCCGTCGGCATCGAGATCCCCAACACCGACCGTGAGATGGTCAACCTCGGCGATGTGCTGCGCCTCGCGGACGCGGCCGAGGACGACCACGCCATGCTGGTCGCGCTCGGCAAGGACGTCGAGGGCGGGTATGTGATGGCGAACCTCGCGAAGATGCCGCATGTGCTGGTGGCCGGTGCGACCGGTTCCGGCAAGTCGTCCTGCATCAACTGTCTGATCACCTCGGTCATGGTGCGGGCGACTCCGGACGACGTACGGATGGTGCTGGTCGACCCCAAGCGCGTCGAACTGACCGCGTACGAGGGAATCCCGCACCTGATCACGCCGATCATCACCAACCCGAAGCGCGCCGCCGAGGCACTGCAGTGGGTCGTGCGGGAGATGGACCTCCGGTACGACGACCTCGCCGCGTTCGGATACCGGCACATCGACGACTTCAACCAGGCCGTGCGCAACGGCAAGGTGAAACTGCCGGAGGGCAGCGAGCGGGAGCTCTCCCCGTACCCGTATCTGCTGGTCATCGTCGACGAACTCGCCGACCTGATGATGGTCGCTCCGCGCGATGTCGAGGACTCCATCGTCCGCATCACCCAGCTGGCGCGCGCCGCCGGCATCCACCTGGTGCTCGCCACCCAGCGGCCTTCGGTCGATGTCGTCACCGGTCTGATCAAGGCGAATGTGCCCTCCCGGCTCGCCTTCGCGACCTCATCGCTTGCCGACAGCCGTGTCATCCTCGACCAGCCCGGCGCCGAGAAGCTGATCGGCAAGGGGGACGGACTGTTCCTGCCGATGGGGGCCAACAAGCCCACCCGCATGCAGGGCGCGTTCGTCACGGAGGGCGAAGTCGCGGCGATCGTCCAACACTGCAAGGATCAGATGGCGCCGGTCTTCCGTGAGGACGTGGTGGTCGGCAGCGCCAAGAAGAAGGAGATCGACGAGGACATCGGCGACGACCTGGATCTTCTCTGCCAGGCAGCGGAACTGGTCGTCTCCACCCAGTTCGGCTCCACCTCGATGCTCCAGCGCAAGCTGCGGGTCGGCTTCGCCAAGGCCGGCCGCCTCATGGACCTCATGGAATCGCGGAACATCGTCGGACCGAGCGAGGGGTCCAAGGCGCGCGATGTCATGGTGAAACCGGATGAACTGGATGGAGTGTTGGCACAGATCCGCGGGGAAACTGCATCGTAAGGGTCTGGTGAGCAACCGTTTCGTCGGGTCGTACGTCAAGTTGAGGGGAGGGGCAGCAGGATGTCCTTCCAGAGGGCGTCCGGCGAATGGGACGGCGTTCGCATCCGATGGTGTTCGAATCTGATGGCGTACAAAGTCCTTCCTCCCGGTTGCCTCACCCTTTCGTACCCCCCCTAGACTGAACACCCAGCAGGTGGCTCACGCTCGAAAGGCGCCCCCGTGTCCATCGGCAACTCCCCCGAAGACGACCGGCCTTCGATCGGTCGAGTGCTTGAGCAGGCTCGTATCGCCGCAGGTCTCACGGTCGAAGAGGTCAGCTCGTCCACCCGGGTGCGCATCCCCATCGTGCACGCGATCGAAGAGGACGACTTCTCCCGCTGCGGCGGCGACGTGTACGCCCGCGGCCATATCCGTGCCTTGGCGCGTGCCGTTTCCATCGATCCGCAACCGCTGGTTTCGCAGTACGACGCCGAGCACGGCGGCCGTCCCGCGCCCACGCCCGCGGCGCCGATGTTCGAGGCCGAACGGATCCGTTCCGATCCCCGTCGGCCCAACTGGACCGCGGCCATGGTCGCGGCGATCATCGCCGTCGTCGGCTTCGTCGGCTTCACCTTCTTCAAGGGCGCTGACGACGGCGGCACGGCGGCGCAGGTCGCGGAGGGCTCGACGCCCAACACGACCAGCCCCAAGCCCAAGCCCACCAAGACCGCCGATCCCAAGCCCGTACCGTCCGACAGCGCCATCGCCGCGGCCCCGCGGGACAAGGTCACGGTCAAGCTCAGCGCCACTCAGGGCAAGAGCTGGATCTCCGCCAAGGACCACAACGGGCGGCTGCTCTTCGACGGGCTGCTGCTGCAGGGCCAGTCCAAGACCTTCCAGGACAAGGAGCGCGTCGACCTCGTCCTCGGTGACGCCGGTTCGATCGAGCTCTTCGTCAATGGCAAGAAGGTCGAGGACAAATTCCAGCCGGGCCAGGTCGAGCGGCTCTCGTACACGAAGGGCGACCCCGAGGTCGGCTGACGGCCATGTCTGCAGCGCGAGCGCCCGGCAATCCTGCCCGGGCGCTCGCGTCAGTGTTACTCCCTGTAAGGGTGGAACCCTGCTCGGCGGGGTGAGTGCCAGGACAAAGTAGTCTTGAGCCCATGCCCGAACGCCGTACCGTCGCCCTTGTCACTCTTGGCTGCGCCCGTAACGAGGTGGACTCGGAGGAGCTGGCAGGCCGCTTGGCAGCGGACGGCTGGGAGCTCGTCGAGGATGCCTCCGACGCGGATGTCGCCGTCGTCAACACCTGTGGATTCGTCGAAGCCGCCAAGAAGGACTCCGTCGACGCCCTTCTCGAAGCCAACGATCTGAAGGATCACGGCCGGACCCAGGCCGTGGTCGCGGTCGGCTGCATGGCCGAGCGCTACGGCAAGGATCTTGCCGAGGCCCTGCCGGAAGCCGACGGGGTCCTCGGTTTCGACGACTACGCCGACATCTCCGACCGCCTCCAGACCATCCTCAACGGGGGCATCCACGCCTCGCACACCCCGCGTGACCGCCGCAAGCTGCTGCCGATCAGCCCGGCCGAGCGGCAGGATGCCGCGGTTGCGCTGCCCGGGCACGCGCAGGAAGCCGCTCCGGCACCCGCGGACCTCCCGGACGGGGTTGCGCCGGTGTCCGGGCCGCGCGCGCCGCTGCGCCGCCGGCTGGGCACCAGCCCGGTCGCCTCGGTGAAGCTCGCCTCCGGCTGCGACCGCCGCTGCTCCTTCTGCGCCATCCCGTCCTTCCGCGGCTCCTTCATCTCACGGCGCCCCTCGGACGTCCTGCAGGAGACCCGCTGGCTGGCCGAGCAGGGCGTCAAGGAGGTCATGCTGGTCTCCGAGAACAACACCTCGTACGGCAAGGACCTCGGCGACATCCGGCTGCTGGAGACGCTGCTGCCGGAGCTCGCCGATGTCGACGGGATCGAGCGGATCCGGGTCAGCTACCTGCAGCCCGCCGAGATGCGGCCCGGCCTGATCGACGTACTGACGTCGACGCCGAAGGTCGCCCCGTACTTCGATCTCTCCTTCCAGCACTCCGCCCCCGGGGTGCTGCGCGCGATGCGCCGCTTCGGGGACACCGACCGCTTCCTGGAGCTCCTGGAGACCATCCGCAGCAAGGCGCCGCAGGCCGGTGCGCGGTCGAACTTCATCGTGGGCTTCCCCGGGGAGACCGAGGCCGACCTCGCCGAGCTGGAACGCTTCCTCACGGGTGCGCGACTCGATGCCATCGGCGTCTTCGGGTACTCCGACGAGGAGGGCACCGAGGCGGTCGGTTACGAGAACAAGCTCGGCGCCGACGTCATCGCCGAGCGGCTCGCGCACATCTCGCAGCTGGCCGAGGAGCTGACGTCGCAGCGCGCCGAGGAGCGGCTCGGAGAGTCCCTCCAGGTGCTGGTCGAGTCGGTCGACCCCACGGAGGACGAGCCGCGCGCGGTGGGGCGTGCGGCGCACCAGGCACCCGAAACGGACGGCCAGGTGCTCTTCACCGGGCGCGAGGGCCTCGTGCCGGGCCGTATGGTCGACGCAAAGGTGGTGGGCACCGAGGGAGTGGACCTGGTGGCCGAGTGTTCCGAGCTTGCGGAGGCAGCCAGATGACCGGAGTCCCGGCATCCGCGGCAGGCGGATCCGGCACGAAGCCGGTCCGCGGCGGCAAGCTGGGCACTGCGGCCGTCAACCAGGCCAGCCTGTGGAACATCGCCAACATCCTGACCATGGTGCGGCTGCTGCTGGTGCCCGGCTTCGTGATGCTGTTGTTGCACAACGGCGGCTACGACCCGGCCTGGCGCTCGTTCGCCTGGGCAGCATTCGCCATTGCCATGATCACCGACCTCTTCGACGGTCACCTGGCGCGCACGTACAACCTGGTCACCGACTTCGGGAAGATCGCCGACCCGATAGCCGACAAGGCGATCATGGGTGCGGCACTGATCTGTCTGTCGTACCTCGGCGATCTGCCGTGGTGGGTCACAGGTGTGATCCTCTTCCGCGAGATCGGCATCACCTTGATGCGGTTCTGGGTGATACGGCATGCGGTGATTCCGGCCAGTCGCGGCGGGAAGATGAAGACGCTGGCGCAGGGGACGGCCGTCGGGATGTATGTCCTGGCGCTGACCGGTCCGCTGGCCACGTTGCGCTTCTGGATGATGGCGGTGGCCGTTGTGCTGACGGTCGTCACCGGGCTCGACTATGTGCGTCAGGCCATTGTGCTGCGGCGCAAGGGGCTGGCGGCTGAGCGGGCTGCTGCGGCCGACGGGGCTTCTGGGGTATCCGAGTCCGCCGGGGCTTCTGATTCCGCTGAGGCCGAGCGGTGACTGCCGCGGCCCGGGTGCTGCAGCTGCTCGTGGAGCGTGGCGAGACTCTCGCCGTCGCCGAGTCGCTGACCGGCGGCCTGGTCGCGGCAGAGCTGACCTCTGTACCCGGTGCCTCGCACTCCTTCCGCGGGTCCGTGACGGCGTACGCCACGGCCCTGAAGCGGGACGTGCTGGCCGTGGACGGGGCCCTCCTGGCGGCGCACGGGGCGGTGGATCCCGAGGTCGCGCGGCAGATGGCGACAGGTGTGCGGCGCGTTCTCGGTGCAGACTGGGGCTTGTCCACCACCGGCGTCGCGGGACCCGAGCCACAGGACGGCAAACCCGTCGGAACGGTCTATGTAGCGGTCGCGGGGCCGGACGGCACGGAGAAAGTGGTCGCGCTGCGGTTGAACGGCGACCGGGCGGACATCCGTACAGAGAGTGTACGGAGCGTGCTCGAATTGCTCTCCGGCGAACTCGGCGAAGATGCGAGCGCACAGGATACGGAACAGAACGGGGGGAATTGATGTTTGCAGCCCTGAGTGAACACGACATCGCTCCCCGCACGGCCGCAGCGCAAGGCGGTACGGTGGGGCGTGAAGGATGCGGCTACGCGGTCCGAGGAGGGAGCCACCGATGATTCTGCTCCGTCGCCTGCTTGGTGACGTGCTGCGTCGGCAGCGCCAGCGCCAAGGCCGTACTCTGCGCGAAGTCTCCTCGTCCGCCCGAGTCTCGCTCGGCTATCTCTCCGAGGTGGAGCGGGGGCAGAAGGAGGCATCCTCCGAGCTGCTCTCCGCCATTTGCGACGCGCTTGACGTACGGATGTCCGAGCTCATGCGGGAAGTGAGCGATGAGCTGTCGCTGGCTGAGCTGGCCGAGTCGGCAGCCAGCGATCCGGTACCTGTACCGGTGCGTCCCATGCTCAATTCCGTCTCCGTGACGTCGGTGGCAGGTGTGCCGACGGGACGGGTGACAATCAAGGCACCCGCGGAAGCGGTGGATGTCGTCGCCGCCTGACCCGCGCACTCGGTGTGCACAGAAAGCCCCGGTCGGCCCCTTTTGGGGCAGGCCGGGGCTTCTGCGTGTGCGGGGGCTCGGACGGGGGATGTGCAGGACGAGGCGCCCAGAAAGTCTGTATATCAGCTGAATTTCTCGAATTACGGTTTCAACTCATATGTGCCATCGTGGGTGATGCGTCGACGGCTATGAGGTCATGAGGCCCTACGAATGGAGGCACGTCCGCGCCGTGCGCGCCGGTATTGCACCGGTGCGCTCTCCCGCCGGGTGATCGGGCCGGACTAGGTTCGGTCGGAGGAGGCAGCCATGGTACGGCGATGGGTGCCCGCGCTCGTTCTCGGCGGGGTGTGGTGGTGGGCTGTGCTGCGGCTGCTGCTGGAGCCGGAGCGTGCCGGACTGGTCGAGGGCGCGGTGGCGGCGGGCGGTTGGGGGCTGAGCCTCCTGCCCGTCCATGTGGCTGCGAGCGCCAGGCCGACCGGAACGATCGTGGCCGACGGCGACACGGCGGTATGGTTCGCGGGCGGGACTCGCCGTGCCCGCAAGGCGTGGCGTACTGCCAGGGCGTGGGGCACTACTGGGGCGTGGCGGACTACCGGGGCATGGCGTACCGCCAGGGTATGGGGCACCGCCGGGGCGTGGCGTACTGCCGGCGCATGGCGTACTACCAGGGCATGGCGACGCCGCCGTTCGGGCGGAGGATCTGGCCGGTCATGAAGGCCGACCCGTCGGATGCCAGATACAGGACCGTGTGGGCGACATCTTCCGCCTCACCCACCCGGCCGAGCGGGGAGATCCGGACCATCGCGGTCTCTGTCCGATGTTGCAGCTCCGAGTCGTGTTTCGCGGTCATCGGGGTACGGATCCAGCCCGGCGCGACCGCATTGACGCGGATGGAGCGAGGCCCGAGCTCGGTCGCCAGGGTCCTGGTCAGTTGGACGACTGCCGCCTTGGCGGCGCTGTAGCAGAGCAGGCCCGGGCTTGCGGCGTCGACCGCGCCCGAGGCCATGGTGATCAGCGAGCCGGGTGCGCCGCGCGCGATCATGCTGCGGGCCACCTCCTGGCAGGCGTACAGAACACCTTTGAAGTTGACGGCGAGGACGCGGTCGAGGTCGTCGTCCGCCGTGTCCAGGACGCTGCTCGTGTGCATGATTCCGGCGACGGCGGCCAGGATGTCCAGGTCGCCCGCTGCGGCTACCGCGTCCCGGAGCTGACTGCGGTCGGTGACATCGAGTTGGTGGGTGTGGGCTGCACCACCCGCCTTG
The DNA here is from genome assembly GCF_040608395.1 of Streptomyces sp. NPDC005181. Classification (NCBI taxonomy): domain Bacteria; kingdom Bacillati; phylum Actinomycetota; class Actinomycetes; order Kitasatosporales; family Streptomycetaceae; genus Streptomyces; species Streptomyces sp. NPDC005181. The sequence goes on along the minus strand of NZ_JBEXID010000013.1, from coordinate 121,046 downwards.
GTGATCATCTCCCGCGTTTCCAGGAGGCCTGTCCCGTCCCGGTCCACGCAGTGGACGGTTGCTCCTGCCTCCGCGAGCAGAACGGCGCTGGCCCGGCCGATGCCGCCGACTGCGCCGGTGATGAACGCGGAGCGGCCGGTGAGGTCGTACGCGGTGAGAGGCATGTCCGGACCGTAAGACCGAATCTGACGATGCGTCAACTATGGCGTGGGGCCCGATTGGCAGTGTGGGCACCAATACGTGGGACGGGTGTCCTGGTCCGCCGTACGGATGGCGGCGCCGCACCGCAGACAGGGACGGTGGGTCCGGCCGTACACCCAGAGCTGCTCAGCCGGGCCGTATCCGCGCGCCCGGGAACCGGTGGTCGTGCGGACCGGCCGGTCCCGATTGGCTTCGAGGAGCTGCTTGGCCGTGGTGACCAGGCGCACGGCGGTGGGGACGGGCAGGTCACCGATGGGGAGCCAAGGGGTGGCGCGGGCGAGGAAACAGAGTTCGGCCTTGTAGATGTTGCCGATGCCAGCCAGGTTGCGCTGGTCCAGGAGGGCTTCGCCGAGGGGGCGGGCGGGGGCGGCGAGCAGGTTGCGCAGCGCAGTGTCGGGGTCCCAGTCGGGGCCCAGCAGATCGGGGCCGAGATGGCCGACCGCCTTCTCCTCGTCGACTGTGCGGAGGAGTTCCAGGAGGGGCAGCCGGTAACCGACCGCTGTGGGGTCCGCGGTGGAGAGAACCGCGCGGATCTGATGGGCCGGGCCGCCGCGCCAACGCTCGCCCGGGGCGTAGACGCGCCAGGCGCCGTCCATGCGTAGATGGCTGTGGAGAGTGAGGCCGCCCTCGATCCGGGTGAGGAGATGCTTGCCGCGCGAGACGGTGTCGAGGACGGTCCGGCCGGTGAGATCGGCGGTGGCGAATCGGGGGACGCGCAGGTCGGAGCGAGTGAGGATCTGGTCGGCCAATGCGGTGCGCAGACGCTTGGCGGTCTGCAGGACGGTATCTCCTTCGGGCATGTTTCCATGATGCGTGGTGGGGGCGGGGTGCGAGGGCGAGCGCGTGCCCCGTGGGCGCGGGTGGCGGTGCGGGGCGGCTGGAGCCGGTGAGGCGGGCGGCACGTGGGCTCAGGCGCGCAGGCGGAGACCTCTCGGGGTGGCGTGGAAGCCGGCCGCCTCCAGTGTGCGGCCCAGCGGCGAGGTCAGGGACGAGGCGCCATTGGTGCGCTCCACCGTGACTGTGCCGAGCGCCCCCGCGCGGGCCGCAGTGGCCAGTGCCTCCGCCGCGGCCCGGAGCGAGGGGTCCTCAGGGTCCGTCGGCCAGGCGAGCAGGGTCTTGCCGCCGCGCTCCATGTACAGCGTCAGTTCGCCGTCGACCAGGACCACCAAGGCGCCGGCCTTGCGTCCCGGTCTGTGTCCGGCGCCGTCCGGGGGCTCGGGCCAGGACAGGGCAGCGCCGTACGCGTTGGCCGGGTCGGCGGCGGCGAGGACCAGGGTGCGGGGCGCCGCGCCCGGTTCCGTACGGTCGCGGGCGGTGGACGCCGCACGGAGCCGGTCGACCGCACCGTCCATCGCGAACTGGGCCGCGCCCAGGCCCTCGACCACGTAGCCGCGCCGGGCCTGCCCGTTGTCCTCGAATGCGGAGAGGATGCGGTACGTCGCGGCGAAGCCGCCCTCGACGCCTTCGGCCTGGACTGCGCCGCGGGTCACCACACCGTGACGGTCCAGGAGCGTACGCGCCAGGGCGTGCGCGCGGTGCGTGGGATCGGGCTCGGCGGTGGGGAGCAGGGACCACCGGCCCGAGACAGTGGGCGGGCCGGTGCGTGATGCGGGGCGGGCGGCGGCGGTGAGCGAGCCATAACGGCCTCGGGGGACGCTGCGCTTGGCGCGGTGGGCGGTCGACCCCGCCGTACGTCCGGAGCCGAGAAGTGAACGCAGCGGCGCCAGCGTGTCGTTGGTCAGCCGACCGGACCAGGTCAGCTCCCAGATGGCGTCGGCCAGTTGAGGATCGGAGCAGTCCGGGTGGGTGGTGGCACGGACCTGATCGGCGATCTGCCGGAAGAACAGCCCGTACCCGCCGGTCAGGGTGGTCAGGACGGATTCGTGCAGCGCGCTCAGTTCGAGTGGGTGCGGGGGCGGGAGGAGCAGGGGGGCGCTGTCGGCGAGGTAGAGGGACAGCCAGCCGTCCTTGCCGGGAAGGGCGCCCGCGCCTGCCCAGATCACCTCGCCGGTGGTGGTGAGTTCATCGAGCAGGGCGGGGGCGTACCCCGTGACCCGGCCGGACAGGATCAGCTTCTCCAGCGCCGACGCGGGGACGGGGGCACCCTGCAGCTGTTCGATGGCGCGGGCCAGTCCGTCGATTCCGCGCAGACTGTTGTTGCCGAGATGCTGCCACTGGGGAAGGAAGCCGGCTAGGGCGGCAGGGGGAACCGGCTCCAGCTCGTGCCGTAGCGCGGCGAGGGACCGGCGACGGAGCCGACGCAGCACCGTGGCATCGCACCATTCCTGGCCGATGCCCGCGGGGTGGAACTCGCCCTGGACGATCCGGCCGGACGCGGCGAGCCGCTGCAGCGCGCCGTCCGTGACCGCGGTGCCGAGGCCGAAGCGTGCGGCGGCGCCGGTGGAGGTGAACGGGCCGCGCGTACGGGCGTAGCGGGCGAGGAGATCGCCGAGCGGGTCCTTCACCGGTTCGGTGAACGCCTCCGGGACGCCGACCGGGAGGGCCGTGCCCAGCGCGTCACGCAGTCGGCCCGCGTCCTCGATCGCCGCCCAGTGGTCGGCTCCACCGATCCGGACCCGGATGGCCCGGCGGGCCGAGGCCAGCTCCTGGGCCCACGGCTGCTCGGCACCGCGCGCGGCCAACTCGGCGTCGGTGAGCGGGCCGAGGACGCGGAGCAGGTCGGCGACACCTTCGACGTCCTTGATCCGGCGGTCCTCGGTCAGCCACTGGAGCTCCTGCTCCAGCTCGCCCAGCACCTCGGCGTCGAGCAGCTCGCGCAGTTCTGCCTGGCCCAGGAGCTCGGCGAGGAGATGGGAGTCGAGGGAGAGTGCGGCCGCCCGGCGCTCGGCGAGCGGAGAGTCGCCCTCGTACAGGAACTGCGCCACATATCCGAAGAGGAGCGAGCGGGCGAAGGGGGAGGGCTCCTGGGTGGTCACCTCGACCAGGCGGACGCGGCGCGCTTCGAGATCACCCATCAGTTCCGTGAGCCCGGGAACGTCGAAGACGTCCTGCAGGCATTCACGGACCGCTTCGAGAACGATCGGGAAGGAACCGAACTCCGAGGCCACCTGGAGGAGCTGGGCGGCGCGCTGACGCTGCTGCCAGAGCGGGGTGCGCTTGCCTGGGCTGCGGCGGGGCAGCAGCAGGGCGCGCGCCGCGCACTCGCGGAAGCGGGAGGCGAACAGGGCGGATCCGCCGACCTGATCGGTGACGATCTGGTTGATCTCGCCCTGGTCGAAGACGACATCGGCGGCGCCGACGGGCGGCTGATCGCTGTCGTATGCCGCTGCGGCCAACGGGGCCGGCTCCGAGGGTGAGTTCGGGGACGAGCTCTGCGACGGGTCAAGGGCGAGGTCCTGGGCCGGATCGAAGTCCAGGAGGTCCAGGCCCATCATGTCGGCGTCGGGCAGTCGCAGCACGATGCCGTCGTCGGCATGCATCACCTGGGCATCCATGCCGTACCGCTCGGCGAGGCGGGCTCCCAGCGCCAGCGCCCACGGGGCATGGACCTGCGCGCCGAACGGGGAGTGCACGACCACGCGCCAGTCGCCCAGCTCGTCGCGGAATCGCTCGACGAGGATGGTCCGGTCGTCCGGGACATGGCCGCAGGCGGCGCGTTGTTCGCCGATGTACGACAGGACGTTGTCGGCGGCCCAGGTGTCCAGACCGGCGGCGAGCAGCCGCGTCCTGGCGTCCTCGGACGACATGCCGCCGATCTCGCGGAGGAACGCGCCCAGGGCACGGCCCAGTTCCAGCGGGCGCCCCAGCTGGTCACCCTTCCAGAACGGCAGCCGTCCCGGAACCCCGGGAGCCGGCGACACCAGGACCCGGTCGCGGGTGATGTCCTCGATCCGCCAGGACGTGGTGCCCAGCGTGAAGACATCGCCGACCCTGGACTCGTACACCATCTCCTCGTCCAGCTCGCCGACCCGGCCGCCGCCCTTCTTGGGATCGGCCCCGGCGAGGAAGACCCCGAAGAGCCCGCGGTCGGGGATCGTGCCGCCGGAGGTGACCGCGAGCCGCTGGGCGCCGGGGCGGCCCGTGACCGTGCCGGCGACGCGGTCCCAGACCACGCGCGGGCGCAGCTCGGCGAAGGCATCGGACGGATAGCGGCCGGCCAGCATGTCCAGCACGGCTGTGAACGCCGACTCCGGCAGCGAGGCGAAGGGCGCGGCGCGGCGGGTCACGGCCAGCAGATCGTCCACCTGCCACGTGTCCAGGGCGACCATGGCGACGAGCTGCTGGGCCAGCACATCCAGCGGATTGGACGGGATCCGGAGTGCCTCGATCGAGCCGGTGCGCATCCGCTCGGTGACCACCGCCGCCTGCACCAGATCGCCGCGGTACTTCGGGAAGACCACTCCGGTGGAGACCGCACCGACCTGGTGCCCGGCACGGCCGACCCGCTGCAGGCCGGAGGCGACCGACGGCGGCGACTCCACCTGGACCACCAGATCGACCGCACCCATGTCGATGCCCAGCTCCAGACTGGAGGTGGCGACCACGGCAGGCAGCCGACCCGCCTTGAGGTCTTCCTCGACCTGGGCGCGCTGCTCCTTGGAGACCGAACCGTGGTGTGCGCGGGCGAGCAGCGCCGGGGCGCCCTTCGCCGCACCGGACTCGGCCATGATCTCGGCGGGGGAGTGGGCCTCCGGCAGCGTCTCGCCGGTGGCCCGCTCGTACGCGATCTCGTTGAGCCGGTTGCACAGTCTCTCCGCGAGACGGCGGGAGTTGGCGAAGACGATGGTGGAGCGGTGCGCCTGGACGAGGTCGGCGATCCGCTCCTCGACATGCGGCCAGATCGACGGCTTTTCCGCCTGGCCCGCCTGATCCGGGTCGGTGGCCGGGGAACCGCCGAGCTCGCCCAGATCCTCCACCGGTACGACCACCGACAGATCGAACCGCTTGGTGGACGGCGGCTGGACGATCTCCACCTTCCGCTTCGGTGAGAGGAACCGCGCCACTTCGTCGACCGGACGGACCGTCGCCGACAGGCCGATCCGCCGTGCCGGGCGCGGCAGCAGCTCGTCGAGGCGCTCCAGCGACACAGCGAGATGGGCGCCCCGCTTCGTACCGGCCACCGCATGCACCTCGTCGAGAATCACCGTCTCGATTCCCGACAGGGCCTCCCGCGCCGAGGAGGTCAGCATCAGGAACAGCGACTCGGGAGTGGTGATCAGGATGTCCGGCGGGCGGGTCGCCATTGAGCGGCGCTCGGCGGGCGGGGTGTCACCCGACCGGATGCCCACCCGCACCTCGGGCTCGGGCAGCCCGAGCCGCACCGATTCCTGGCGGATCCCGGTCAGCGGTGAGCGCAGGTTGCGCTCCACATCGACCGCGAGGGCCTTGAGGGGCGACACGTACAGCACGCGGCAGCGCTTCTTCGCCTCGGCGGGCGGCGGGACTGCGGCGAGCCGGTCCAGCGCGGCGAGGAACGCGGCGAGCGTCTTGCCCGATCCGGTGGGCGCGACGACCAGCACGTCCGAACCCTCGCCGATCGCGCGCCAGGCGCCCTCCTGTGCGGAAGTCGGCGCGCTGAAGGCACCCGAGAACCAGCCGCGGGTGGCGGGGGAAAACGAATCGAGCGCAGAGCCGGCCATGTCCCCCATCGTGCACCCGACCACTGACAACGGACGGTGTACAGGGGTCTGTACCTGCGAGAATTCGGGTATGACGGCACCATCGGGCTCGGGCTCGGGCGCGGGTTTCGGCTCGGCTTCGGCTTCGGGAGAGTGGGCGAGGTACTGGCAGTACGCGGAACTGCCCGACCTCGATCTGCTGCGTGCCCGGTACGTGCGCCACACCTTCCCGCGCCACAGCCACGAGGGCTACGTCTTCGGCACCATCACGCGGGGGGTCGAGGACGTCGGCCTGCCCGGCGGCACCGTACATGCAGGCCCCGGCGCCGTCGTCATGATCAATCCGGAGGTGCCGCACACCGCCCGGGCCGGTGTCCCCGAGGGCTGGGTATACGCCACGCTGTACCCGTCCGCACAGGTGATCAGCGACATCGCCGCCGATACGACGCGATTGCGCGGCACTGTCGGTTTCGCCGAGACCAGCGTCGTCGACCCGGAAGCGGCCCGGCTCATCGGCGAGGTGCACCGGGCGGCCGAGGAGGGCAACGCGCTCGCCGCCGACAGCGTCCTGCGGATCATGGTCGCGCGGCTGCTCAGCAGCCACGGCAGCGCGCTGCCCACCCGCTCGCCCCGGTCGGCGGGCGGCCGGGACGCGGCGCGGGCGCGTGCGGTGCTGGAGAGCAGGATGGCCGAGCCGCCGACTCTGGAGACGCTGGCCGCCGAACTCGGCACCAGCCCGTTCGCCCTGCTGAGGGCATTCAAGAAGCAGTACGGGATGCCGCCGCACACCTGGCTCACCGATGCCCGGGTACGGCGGGCGCGGCGGATGCTGGATGCGGGTGTGGCGCCCTCGGTCGCCGCGACCGAGGTTGGCTTCACCGATCAGCCGCACCTGAACCGCCATTTCACCCGGATAGTGGGGGTGCCGCCCGGCGCCTACCAGCGCGAACGCGCAAGAACGTACAAGACCGGTCCCGATCTGTCCCCGTAGCGTTCCGGCTGTGGCAGAACAGACAACATCCCCAGAGACAACCGGCGACAAGGCCGAGACAGCCGTCGGTGAGGTGAAGTCCGATGCGGCCGTCGTGCGTGACGCCCTCGGCGTCGGTATCGCCGTGGGGCTCTCCGGCTTCGCCTTCGGAGTCACCTCGGCAGGCTCCGGCCTGAGCCTGCTCCAGACCTGCGTGCTCAGCCTCCTCGTCTTCACCGGCGCCTCGCAGTTCGCGCTGGTGGGCGCGCTGGCGGCGGGCGGCAATCCGTACACAGCGGCTGCCGGGGCGTTCTTCCTCGGCGTACGCAACGCGTTCTACGGTCTGCGGCTGTCGCAGCTGCTCGCGCTGCCGCGCGCGCTGCGACCGCTCGCCGCGCAGTGGGTGATCGACGAAACGACTGCTGTGACGCTGTCCCAGCCCACCCGGCGGGCCGCACGGATCGGCTTCACCGTCACCGGAATCACCCTGTACGTGCTGTGGAACCTGACAACACTGCTGGGAGTCCTGGGCGCAAAAGCGCTCGGCGACACCGACAGCTGGGGACTGGACGCCGCGAGCCCCGCCGTCTTCCTCGCCCTGCTCGCGCCCATGCTGAGGAGCACCACGGAGCGCATCACCGCCGCGCTTGCCGTCCTGCTCGCCCTGGGACTGCTTCCTGTGCTGCCCGCGGGCGTACCGGTGCTGCTCTCCGCACTCGCCGCGCCTGTCGTCCTCTTCCTGATGGGACGCGGGCACGGATCGCCCAGAGACACCCCCGCCATGGAAACGACCCCGACGGAGGACGGTCGATGAACGTCTGGACAGCGATCGCACTGACTGCCGTCGGCTGCTATCTCGCGAAGCTGCTGGGGCTGCTGGTGCCCGCAGGCGCTCTGGAACGCCCGCTCGTCCAGCGTCTTTCCGCACTCCTGCCGGTGGCGCTCCTGGCGGCCCTCACGGCGCAGCAGACCTTCGGAGACGGACAGCAGCTGGTGCTGGACGCCAGGGGCGCGGGACTGGCCGCCGCGGCGCTCGCCCTGGTCCTGCGTGCTCCTTTCCTGGTGGTCGTGGGAGCTGCAGTGGTCGTCACGGCAGGGGTGCGTGCGCTCGGATAGGGGTCCATGCGGCGCAGGACAGGGCCGCACGCACCAGGACGATCTGAAGGACGGGCGGCGGCCGTCCGGCCGGCGACCGAAGGCCTGCGCCGGACGGCGGGGCCCGGCCCTGTGTGGGTCCGTTCACGGACGGTTGGCGGCGTGTTCTCCGCCCGGCGCTCAGTCGAGGCTGCGGCCGTACGCCTGCAGCGTGAGCAGCGCCTTGAGCGTCACCAGAGGCCGGCCCTCCAGCGCCGTGCCCGGTGCCCACTGCCGCCAGTTCAATGGCCAGCCGCCGTCCGCCTGCTGCTCCGACGCCAGATGATCGAGGGAGCGTTCCAGCTCCTCGTCGGTGAACCAGCGACGGGCGAGCGAATCGGGTGTACGGGCGTAGTCGTACGGGAAGTGCTGCTCACCCGGCGCGTATCCGGCGGCCACCGGGTACTCCGCCCGCCGCTCCGGATCCAGCACAGCCAGCCGCTGTTCCCGCACCAGCCGTCCGAGGCGGTCCGCCGCTGCCTCCGCCCGCGCCCGGTCCGGTGCACCGTCCAGGAAGGCGACCGCCGCCTCGACCTCGTACGGATGCGAGTGCTCCAGTGCGTCGACCGCCGCCCAGCAGAAGTCGGTTGCCCGGAAGAGCCAGGCGTGCCACACCGCATTGCGGTGCAGCAGCCCGACAACAGGACCGGTGGCGAGCAGCTCCGCCGGCGGGTCGTCGACGAGCTGGATGAACGGTGCGGCCGGATAGCCTCGCTGCGAGGGCAGGAGGGCGGGCAACGCACCCTCCTTCGTCGACACATCGGTCAGGAAGCGGCAGATCCGTTCCACCCGCAGACCGTTGCAGCGCCCGATGGCGTCGAGAACGCTCAGCGCATGGGCCGTGTGCAGCGGCTGGCTGACAGGGCCCCGCAGATCGGGTTCGAGTGCATGACCGTATCCGCCGTCCTCGTTGAGATAGGCGGTGAGCGCGGTCTCCACGGCGTCGGCGCTTCCTGCCAGGAAGCGGTGGGCGAACCGCCGCTGCTCGAGGACACGGGCCGTGAGCCAGATGAACTGCTCGGCGCGGTTGAGGGGGCTTGCTCCTGTTCCAGCCATGGACCGACCGTAGGCCGGTAAGCGCTCTCGAGGCGTCGTAGCGGCACGGCTGCACTCTCAGGAGCGGGATACTGAAGTCATGCGGTTGACGATTTTCTGGGAACGGATGGAAGAGCACTTCGGCGCGGGGTACGCCGACTCCTTTGCGCACGATCATGTGATGGCCGAACTCGGCGGGCGGACGGTGCACCAGGCGCTGGCCGCGGGCTGGGAGGCGAAGGACATCTGGCGCGGCGTCTGCACGGCGGTCGGCATCCCCGCCGACAAGCGCTGACGCAATGCTCGTCCGCCGTGGGACCGCACTGCTCTCCGGGGCGGGTGGCCGACTGTCGCAGCCGTGGGCGAGACTGGGTCCGTGGCACTGACAGACGAGACCGCCCAGACCCAGCCCGCCCCCACTCCGCCCGTCCCGCCGGCCGCGCCACCGACCCAGCCGCCCGGCACCGGGTCGGCCCGAATGCCTGCATGGCTGCCGCGCGCCATGGTCCTCGCCCTGGCCCTCTACGCCTGCTTCCGGCTCGGCAGCTGGGCGTTCGATCAGCTCATCGGGCTGTTGATCAATGTGCTGATCGCCTTCTTCCTGGCGCTCGCCATAGAGCCCGCGGTGGGCCGGATGTCGGCACGCGGCATGCGTCGCGGCCTGGCGACCTTCCTGGTATTCCTGGCGGTCCTGATTGCCGGGGCCGGGTTCGTCGTACTGCTCGGATCAATGCTTGCGGGCCAGATCGTCGAGATGGTCGAGGAGTTCCCCAAGTACCTGGACTCGGTGATCAACTGGGTCAACCAGAGCTTCCACACCGACCTCTCGCGGGTCGAGGTGCAGGACAGCCTGCTGCACTCCGACTGGTTGCAGAAGTATGTCCAGAACAGCGCGACCGGTGTGCTCGATGTCTCCACCACCGTGCTCGGCGGGTTGTTCCGACTGCTGACGATCTTCCTGTTCTCGTTCTACTTCGCGGCCGACGGCCCCCGGCTGCGCCGCGGTCTCTGCTCCGTACTGCCGCCCGCCCGGCAGGCCGAAGTCCTGCGGGCCTGGGAGATCGCGGTCGACAAGACCGGTGGCTATCTCTACTCGCGCGGGCTGATGGCACTCATCTCCGGAATCGCGCAATACATCCTGCTGGTGTCTCTCGATGTGCCGTACGCGCCGGCGCTCGCGGTCTGGGTCGGTCTCGTCTCGCAGTTCATCCCCACGATCGGTACGTATCTGGCGGGCGCCCTGCCGATGCTGATCGCGTTCACCGTCGACCCCTGGTACGCCCTGTGGGTGCTCGGATTCATCGTGATCTACCAGCAGTTCGAGAACTATGTGCTGCAGCCCAAGCTCACCTCCAAGACCGTCGACATCCATCCGGCGGTCGCCTTCGGCTCGGTCATCGCCGGTACGGCGCTGATGGGTGCCGTGGGCGCGCTGATCGCCATCCCGGCCGTCGCCACGCTGCAAGCGTTCCTGAGTGCCTATGTGAGGCGCTACGACGTGACGGACGACCCACGTGTGCACGGCCGTCACCAGCAGCGGCGCGGTGAGTCGGTGTTCTCGCGGCTGCGTCCCACGACCCGGGATCCCGGGAGCGACGACGCAGAGGACGCGGAGCGACTGGAAGCACCGGGCCCGCGGACCTGAGCGACGGCGGGACGCGGGAGGTCCGGCGCGGTGCGGGAGCGCCGGCAGAGCGCACGAGGCCAGACGGGGAGGGGGAGGTCCCGCAGGGTGCGGTCTGCTCAGCGATAGCCCGTTACGTCGGCCGGCCGACCCGCGTCCTGGACTTCGGGGACGTACCTCCAGGCGTCGGGCCGGCTGCCGTCCAGATCGGTGAAGCCGTAGACCCGCGCCAACTGCCCGCTGGACAGCGACTGTCCGTTCCAGCGCGCCACCTCGGGGTCCTGCGCGAGCGCGGCCACGGCGCGGCCGACGAAGGCCGGGCTCTCGGAGATCGCGAAGTGGGGTGCGTGGGCGATCGCGTCGCGCCAGTTCGTTTCGGTGACGCTATGGGCGTCCAGCATCGCTTCGGACCGCAGCCAGCCGGGCGTGAGCGACACCGCGGTCGCGCCGTGGGGCTTCAGCTCGTGCGCGAGGGCGAACGCCATCCGGTTCACCGATGCCTTGGCCAGGTCGTAGAAGAAGGAGACCCGGTAGTGGGCGGCGTTGTACTCATCGGTGCCGTCGGTCACCTCTATGACCAGGCCACCTGGCTGCTCGATGAGGAGCGGGAGCGCGTAATGGCTGGTGATGGCGTGTGTGTCGACGGCCAGACGCAGGGTGTGCAGACCCGTCTCCAGGGAGGATTCCCAGACCGGCTTGTCCCACTCGATCTCGGCTCCCCAGATGTCGTTCACGAGGACGTGCAGCCGGCCCTGGTCGCGCCGGATGCGCGTCACGAGCGCGCTGACCTCCGAGGGCACGAGGTGGTCCACCCGGACCGGGATCCCGTGGCCGCCGGCCTCGTCGACAAGAGCTGCGGTCTCCTCGATGGTCTCCGGGCGGTTCATCTCCGACCGGTGGGTCCTGGTTGTCCGCCCGGTGACATAGACGGTTGCTCCGGCCGCTCCCAGTTGAACGGCGATCCCGCGGCCCGCACCTCGCGTGGCACCGGCGACCAGAGCCACTTTCCCTGCCAGCGATGTCCCCATACGGCCGGAATCTAGCATGATGTTGACCACCTGATCTTGACTCTCCAAATGCGGAGTGCTAGGGCGCTACTCTGGGGGGCAGGTCGGTCCGGCGCGGTGTGCTTGACACCAAATTCGAACATCCATTCTCATGGGATTCCGGCCGGGTTTTCCCGGGCCCGACCGTGGAGTTGTCCACAGGCCGGGAGGACGTCGAGGCCCATTGTCAGTGGCAGGGGTTAGCGTCTTTGACGTGAAGCGATCGACTCAAGTAAATCGGGTGGAACCCATGGCAGGAACCGACCGCGAGAAGGCGTTGGACGCCGCACTCGCACAGATTGAACGGCAATTCGGCAAGGGTGCGGTGATGCGCCTCGGTGAGCGGCCGAACGAGCCCATCGAGGTGATCCCCACCGGGTCGACCGCACTCGACGTCGCCCTCGGCGTCGGCGGACTGCCGCGCGGCCGTGTGGTGGAGGTGTACGGGCCGGAATCCTCCGGTAAGACGACGCTGACGCTGCACGCGGTGGCGAATGCGCAGAGGCTCGGCGGCTCGGTGGCCTTCATCGATGCGGAGCACGCCCTCGACCCCGAGTACGCGAAGAAGCTCGGTGTCGACATCGACAACCTCATCCTGTCCCAGCCGGACAACGGTGAGCAGGCGCTCGAGATCGTGGACATGCTGGTCCGCTCGGGCGCGCTCGACCTGATCGTCATCGACTCCGTCGCGGCGCTCGTGCCGCGTGCGGAGATCGAGGGTGAGATGGGCGACTCGCACGTGGGTCTACAGGCCCGTCTGATGAGCCAGGCACTCCGCAAGATCACCAGTGCGCTCAACCAGTCCAAGACCACCGCGATCTTCATCAACCAGCTCCGCGAGAAGATCGGTGTGATGTTCGGCTCCCCGGAGACCACGACCGGTGGCCGGGCGCTGAAGTTCTACGCGTCGGTGCGACTCGACATCCGTCGTATCGAGACGCTGAAGGACGGCACCGACGCCGTCGGCAACCGCACCCGCGTCAAGGTCGTCAAGAACAAGGTCGCGCCGCCCTTCAAGCAGGCCGAGTTCGACATCCTCTACGGCCAGGGCATCAGCCGTGAGGGCGGTCTGATCGACATGGGCGTGGAGCACGGCTTCGTACGCAAGGCGGGCGCCTGGTACACGTACGAGGGTGACCAGCTCGGCCAGGGCAAGGAGAACGCCCGCAACTTCCTCAAGGACAACCCCGATCTCGCCAACGAGATCGAGAAGAAGATCCTCGAGAAGCTGGGCATCGGTGTCAGGCCGGAGGCGGCTCTGCCCGCCGAGCCCGGTGCGGACGCCGCGGGCGGCACGGCGGCTGCGGCCGACGGTGCGGCGAAGTCCGTGCCCGCACCGGCCGGCAAGGCCAAGCCGGCCAAGACTGCGGCGTTCAAGAGCTAGACCGTGACGCGTCGTACGGAGTGGCCGGGCAGCGACGCCGAGGCCGCCCCCGGCGCCGGTCCCGGTTGCGGCACCGGCATGGGTGGAGGGTTCGGCGAGGGCGCGGGCCGTCGGACCCGCTCCAGGAGCAGCGGCTCCCCTTCCTCGTCGAGGGCCGAGAAGGGGGAGCCGCGAGACCCGGTCGAGCAGGCGCGCAACATCTGTCTGCGGTTGCTCACCGGGACCCCGCGCACCCGCAAACAGCTTGCGGACGCACTGCGCAAGCGGGAGATCCCGGATGAGGCAGCCGACGAGGTGCTGTCGCGCTTCGAGGACGTCGGGCTGATCGACGATGCGGCGTTCGCGGATGCCTGGGTGGAATCCCGGCACCACGGCCGGGGGCTGGCCCGTCGTGCTCTTGTGCGGGAGCTGCGCACCAAGGGGGTGGACTCGGCGGTGATCGACGAGGCGATCGGGCAGCTCGACTCCGAGCAGGAGGAAGAGACCGCCCGGGAGCTCGTCGCACGTAAGCTGCGCTCCACCCGCGGCCTGGACCGCGACAAGCGTCTGCGCCGCCTTGCGGGCATGCTCGCACGCAAGGGGTACGGGGAGGGGATGGCCCTGCGCGTGGTGCGTCAGGCACTCGAAGAAGAGGGCGAGGACACGGAAGGTCTCGACGAGCCGTTCTGAGGTGTGCGCATCCGGGGTATGCGCAGCGGGTCGGCGCGGGAGGCGGGGTGGGCCAGGGACGGGGCCGCTGCGTGCTGGGTGGTGCCGGGGGTCAGTGTCCGGCGGACGAGGCGCGGCGGATAGTGGCGTCCAGCAGGGCCAGGGCATGTGATGCGGTGCGGCCGGGGTGGCGGTTCCAGGGGCCGATGAGGTCGGTCCAGCCCTGCGAGCGGAGTTCGGCGATGAGCCAGGCGCCGGCCCTGTCCACGGTGTCGAGGGAGCCGTAGCCCAGGCGGTGCGCAGTGAGGAGGGCGCCGCAGACGCAGCGTGCGCCGCGGGCGTTCCGCAGCCGGTACGGGGTGTTCTGCCAGCCCCATTCGGTCAGGATCTGCCGTGCGTAGGCGAGGTGGGTGGAAGGCCGCAGCTCGGGCTGCCCGATGCGACGCCAGGCGTGGAGTCGGTCCGGGAGGATCGCGCCGAGTCGTCCGGGGAGCGGGCGCTCGCGCGGCGGGGCCGGGGACAGGGCGCGCACCGAGTCGGCGATCAGCTGGTCGACCGGCACGGACAGTAGATCGCGCCAGTCGGCCGGGTGCCGGTCCGGCGGGTGCGGCGCGCTGTCAGGTGAGACGGGACGCACGGGTTCGGGGGTGGTGATGTCCCAGCCCGTGACGATCTGCTGCCAGGCCTCCGTGTCGTGGAGGCGTGCGGCCTGACGGTCGAGCTGGTCGGGGGTGAGGGTGGTGGTCGGCATCGGTGCGACAGCTCCGTCGTGTCGGTCCTTGGTATTTGGGGTAAATGTCCGCCTTGCGATGAATTTGCTCCACTGGGGTGAGGCGTTCGGGTGTGTCGGGGCGGATTCGGGGGACATGGGGGCCGCCGAGAGGGGGCTAGCCCCCGCACGAAGACGCAGGCATGCTCCAGTGCACAGGCATCTGTGCACAGAGCAGTGTGTGACGCATGGCAGAGAAGCCCGGCGGTACCGAAATCACAGAGCTGGCCGCCCTCAAGGCGCTCGCTCAGCCGCGACGCCAGCAGATCCTTCAGCACCTCACCCTGCACGGCCCGGCGACATCCGCGATCCTTGCCCGCGCCCTGGAGCTGAACACCGGGGCCACCAGCTACCACCTGCGTGAACTCGCCAGGTACGGCTTTGTGGAGGACACCGCGGCCGAGGAACCGGGCGGCCGTCGGGTGAGGTGGTGGCGGGCCGTTCCCGGCGACCGGCGCTTCCCGCCCCGCTCCTGCCAGAGCCCCGAGGTGCGGCTCGTCATGGACGAGCTGAACCGCCATGCATACGCCGCCGACCTCGCCCTCTTCGAGCGGCTCCAGCGAGACAGTCGCGAGCCGGGTGGCGAACTGGGGGAGTGGGTCGATGCGTTCCCGTACTCGCGGGGTTCCATTCGGCTCACGCTCCCCGAACTCCAGGCGTTCTTCGAGGAGTTCATCGCCCTCATGAACCGCTACAAGCGGCCCGACGCCGACATCCCGGCGGGTGCCCGCACGGTCCACACCCGGCTGCTTGCCTTCCCGGCCCCGCTCCCGTCTCCGGCGAACGACGACGCGAACGACGACGCGGACGGCAACAGAGACGCGGACGACAACAGAAGAGAGACGGACGCATCATGATGCTGCGCTATGCCCTGCGGACAATCCGGGACCGCAAGGGCGGGTTCCTGGGCGCCCTGCTGGCGCTGATGTGCGCCGCCGCCCTCATCACCGCCTGCGGCACCCTCCTGGAGACCGGACTGCGCGGAAGGATCGCCACCGAGCGCTATGCCGTGGCTCCGCTCGTGGTCTCCGCCGACCAGAACGTCCACCGGACCACCGTCAAGCACAAGGGCAACGGAGAGACGAAGGCCAAGTACAAGGCGAAACCCGTCGCCGAGCGCGCCTGGCTCCCCGCGGCCACCGCCGACCGGATCCGGTCCCTGGAAGGCGTACGCAAGGTGATTCCCGAGCTCACTTTCCTTGCTGAGCCCGTTGCCGAGCCCGTTGACCGGCCTTCGTACGGACACTCCTGGGCGTCTGCCTCCCTCACCCCGTTCACGCTCACCACAGGCCGAGCACCCGCCACCGCAGACGACATCGTGATCGACCGAGGATTCGCCGAGCGCGCCGGCCTGAAGCCAGGGGACCGGCTCACTGTGCAGTCCACCGATGCTCCCCGCCCGTACCGCATCAGCGGCATCGCCGCCCCGGCCGGCCGCGGTGAGCTCCAGCAGCAGACCTCTCTGTTCTTCTTCGACGCCGAGGCCGAGCGGCTCGCCGCCCGTCCCGGCCAGGTCACCGCCCTCGGTGTGCTGCCCGCGCGCGGCACGGACCTCACCGAGCTGAAGCGGCAGGTTGAGCGAGCACTCAAGGGCACCACCGCCCAGGTGGCCACCGGTGACGAGCGCGGTCCGGTCGAGTTCCTGGACGCCGCGGGCGCCCGCATCCAGCTCGTTTCGATGGGTGGCGCGATGGGCGGCACCTCACTCCTCGTCGCGATCCTCGTGGTCGTAGGCACCTTTGCGCTCTCCATCCAGCAGCGCCACCGCGAACTGGCACTGCTGCGCGCCATCGCCGCCACATCGCGCCAGATACGCCGTCTCCTCGGCCGTGAGGCGCTGATCGTCGGAGCGGTGGCCGGTGTGCTGGGCTCGCTGGCCGGACTGCCGCTCGCCACCTGGCTGCACAGCCGATTCATCGACATGGGGGCGATCCCCGCGAACCTGGAACGCACCGCGGGCATCTTCCCGGCCTTCGCCGCCGTCGCCGTCACCCTCCTCGGAGCCTGGGCAGCCGCCAGGATCTCCGGCCGCCGGATCGCCCGTATCCGCCCGGCCGAAGCCATGGCCGAGTCCGCGGTCGAGCGCGACCGGCCGGCCCGGGGTCGGATCGCCGCAGGTCTGGTGCTGCTCGCGGGCGGCGGAGTCCTCGTCGCCGTACTCAGCGGTCTTCGTACCGAGGCGGCCTCGACCCCCGTCACCTTCCTGGCCGTCGTTGTGCTGGCCACGGCAGTGTCGCTGCTCGGCCCGCTCCTCATCAGGATGGCGTCGGTGCTGCTCACGGGACCGCTCCGACTGGCCGGTTTCGGCGGCACCCTCGCCACCGCGAACATCCGCGGAAACTCAACCCGGATGGCCGCCGTCGTCACCCCGCTCACCCTGCTCATCGGGATGACCTGCACGGTTCTCTTCGTCCAGCCGACGCTCGGCGACGCCGCCCGGGCCCAGGCCCGAGAAGGTACCCGTGCCACCTGGATCCTGGCCGCGCAGGGCCCCGGCATCCCGTCCGTCGCCGCCGAGACCGTCCGCACGACACCGGGCGTCACGGCCGCCACCGAGGTCGTACGGACCACTGTCCGGGTCGGACTCGACAAGTACTCGGCTCAGGGCGTCACGCAGTCCGGTCTCAGTCGCACCTGGGATCCCGCGGTGACCGGCGGTTCGCTCGCGGACTTCGTGGACGGTCCCCGAACCGCTGCAGTCAGTGAACTCGCCGCGGAGCGACTGGGACTGCACCCCGGCAGCACACTGAAGCTGCACCTGGGTGACGGGACGCCCGCCACCCTCACCGTCGCCGCCGTCTACGCCCGTGGCCTGGGCTTCGGCGACCTGACCCTGCCCCACGACCTGGTCGCCCGCCATATGGACAACCCCCTCGCCGCCACGGTCCTGGTCGCCGGAGCCGGCGACCGCGGCCGGCTCGCCGCCGCGCTGAAGAAGTTCCCCGGCATCGCCGTGCTCGCCCCTGCCACCGCCGACCGGCTCCAGGCGGACCGGCAGCAGGAGAACGCCGAGGTCAACTGTCTCGCCATGGGTTTGATCCTGGCCTTCACCGCGATCGCGGTCGTCAACACGCTTGCCATGTCGGTGTCCGAACGGACCAGGGAATTCGCCATGCTCCGGCTGGCCGGTGCCACCCGTAGCCAGGTCCTGCGGATGCTCCGTATCGAAGCCCTGTCGGTCCTGCTGATCGCCGCCGTCCTCGGTACGGGCATTGCACTCGCTGTACTGACGGCCTTCAGCATCGGCATGACCGGCGGAGCGGCGCCCACCGTCGTGCCGGTGGTGTACGCGACGGTGGTCGGCGCAGCCGCGTTGCTGGCGCTGGTTGCCTCCGCGCTGCCCGGCCGGCTGGCACTGAAGGTCCGCCCGGTGGAGGTGGCTACTTCCCGGCAGTGACACCACAGAGCGGCAGAGCGGCCGGTGCCCCGAGCGGGCACCGGCCGCAACCGTCGCCCGTCAGGCCTCGACCGGCAGCCCCGCCGCCCGCCATGCCTGGAACCCGCCGATCAGATCGGTCGCCCGGTGCAGCCCCAATTGCCTCAGGGACGCGACCGCGAGACTCGACGCGTAGCCCTCGTTGCAGACCACCACCACCTGCAGGTCATGGCTGACCGCCTCCGGTGCGCGATGGCTGCCCTGCGGGTCGAGCCGCCACTCCAGCTCATTGCGTTCGACGACCAGCGCCCTCGGAATCAGACCGTCCCGGTCGCGCAGCGCCGCGTAGCGGATGTCCACCAGCAGGGCCCCGCCCGCGGCTGCGGCCGCCGCCGCGTGCGGACCGATCCGGTCGAACCCGGCCCGGACCCGCTCCAGCAGCTCGTCGATCCCCACCTGCTCCGTACCGCTGTTCCGGTTGTCGCTCACTGCCAGTCCTCCGGACGCTCGACGTGCTCAAGACGGAGTACCGCACCCGTGCGGCTGTAGCGCCGGATCCGCGGCAGCGGCGGGTAGTACGCGTGGACGGAGACGGCGTGCTCGGTCTCGGACTCGTTCAGCACCTCGTGCACATGGTGCCGGCCGAAGGCCCTGCCCTGACCGGTCGACAGCTGCCGGGACCGATCGACGCCTTCGGCCAGTTCGAGGGTCTTCCAGCCGTCGGTGGGCAGCCGCACCGCGAGCGACTGTTCCTTCAGCGTGCCGGCTGCCGTGGTGAAGGCGCCGAGCGAGTCGGCGTGGTCGTGCCAGCCGGTGCCGGTGCTCGGCGGCCAGCCGATCAGCCAGGCCTCGCTGCCACCGGGCCCGTCGAGCCGGATCCAGGTACGGCCTTCGGGATCGAGGGGGAGTGAGGTGATGAGGTCGGTGTCCGCCGCCGTGCGACGGACGAAGTCGAGCAGTTCCGCAGCTGTCGGGCCGGGTCCGGCACCGGAATCCGGACCGGGGGCCGACGTGCGTAGGGAAGGCGAAGGAGAGGCAGACACAGGGACCGTCCTGAGAATTCGCGTGTGATGCCCGGCGTGCGACAGAGCGCACACCGCAGCAGGAAGAGGCGATTCAGCAGGACGGACGACACACGCAGCCCGCGTAGCGGACGAGGTCCATATGGACCCTCCGCCACAGGCGCACATCGGTGTCGGTCACGTTTCGGAGTACACCATGTGCCGCCCGCGGGGGTCAATTGATGTCTGCGGTCTGGTCGGCGCGTACGGACGCACGTGGCTCACCGCCGCGCGCCGCGTCCGCCGCCGCGAAAAGTTCCGCGGGCCGGACCCCGCCGAACGACGTCACCAGGTGTCCGTCCGGCCGGACGAGCAGCACGGTGTGGGCCGATGCCCCCGGGTAGGCCTCGGTCACCAGGAGCTCGCTCCTTACCGGCAGGGCGTCGACCGCCTCGACGAGCCGGGGCATCACGCCCGCCGTCAGCCAGTGCCGCCGGTCCCACACCCCGGTCCCCGGAGCGACCAGCACCACCAGCAGATGCCCCTGCCCCAGCCGCTCGCGCAGCCGCACGGTCGTGCCGTCGGGCGCCGTCACCCGCACATCGGCAACCGGCGCACCGGGGGGCGTACCGACCAATGTGTGCGCCTCGGCGCGTGGAGGCACAAGGGGGGAGTGCGAATACGAGGGGGGCGCACCGAGCGGGCCGCAACCCAGATGACCGTCGGCGAGCAGTGAATCGTGCCCGCGTGCGCTCCCCGGAACCAACGTCCGCAGACCTCCACCGCCCCGCAGTATCGGCAGCGACTGGTCCGCGGCGCGCAACCGCGAGGCGACCGCGGCCCGGCGCTCCGCCTGGTAGCTGTCGAGCAGCACGTCGGAGGCGCCGTGATGCCAGGCCTGTGCCAGCTTCCAGGCCAGGTTCTCGGCGTCCCGCAGCCCCTCGTCGACCCCCTGCGTACCCAGGGCGCCCAGCAGATGTGCGGCGTCCCCGGCGAGGAAGGCCCGCCGGACGCGCCAGCGCCGGGCCAGCCGGTGATGCAGCGTGTACACGCCCGTGTCCAGCAGTTCGTACGGCGGCGTCTCGCCGCCGCACCAGCCTGCGAGGGTGTCCCGCGCCCGGGTGATCAGGGCGTCCGGCGTGACGAGCTCGCCGCGCGGCGGAAGCAGCCAGTCCAGCCGCCATGCGCCGGCCGGCAGCGGCCGCGCGGTCACCTCGGCGCCGCCACTGCGCCACGGCGGCAGCCGGTGCAGCACGG
This sequence comes from Streptomyces sp. NPDC005181, assembly GCF_040608395.1. Taxonomy (NCBI): domain Bacteria; kingdom Bacillati; phylum Actinomycetota; class Actinomycetes; order Kitasatosporales; family Streptomycetaceae; genus Streptomyces; species Streptomyces sp. NPDC005181. The sequence goes on along the minus strand of NZ_JBEXID010000013.1, from coordinate 101,022 downwards.
CCTGGCCGGGCCAGGGCAGCTCGGTGCGCAGCGCGGCGACCGCATGCCGTTCCACCGCCGTACGCCCCGGGAACCTGATGTCCAGGAGCTTGCGCACGGTGGACCTCGCGCCGTCGCAGCCGACCAGATAACTCCCGCGCCACCACGTCGAGTCGGGCTCCCTGGTGTGCACCGTGACGCCGGCCGGGTCCTGCTCCAGTGTGTCGATCCGGCTGAGCGGCGCCGTCTGCACCAGCTCCTGCCGGGCGATCGCGTCCCGCAGCCCGCGCATCAGGGCGTGCTGCGGCAGATGGACCGGGGCGGGCAGTTGATCACCGTACGGAGAGGCCTCGCCCAGCGGCAGTTCGCGTACCAGCTGCTTGCGCCGTATGGATCGCCAGCCGGACCACCGGGCGCCCTCGTCCCGGAGCGTCGTGCACCCGAGCCGTTCCACCAGCGCCGCGGTGTCCTCACGCAGCACCACCGTCCGGGCGGGACGCGCCGCGTCCTTCCCCGCATCCTCGTCGAGAATTACGGAAGGGACGCCCTGCGTGGCAAGGGCGAGCGACAGCACCAGGCCGACGGGCCCGGCACCGACGACGATCACCGGGTCCACGGCGTGACTCCCTGGGCCCGTGCGGTCATAAGGGTGGTGACGGATGCGGAAGCGAGGGTTCGGTCGGCGATCACAGAACGTATGCAACCCACTGCCGGTGCTTGCGTCAAGTGACACCGGAACGCGGCGAGGGGCGCCGGTGCATGCACCGGCGCCCCTGCGGAGAGATTGTCGACGAACCGTCAGACGGCGCGTCCGTCATCGACGATGAGCGTCGGCGCACCGATGGTCTCCAGACCGCCGGCGGTTCCGGCACCGACCACGGCGCCCGTGCTCTTCTTCCTGCGCCGCAGCCGGCCCTCCAGCCAGCTCGCGAACGAGGTGAGCGCGAAGTTCACCACGATGTAGATCAGAGCGACGATCGTGAAGCACGCGATGGTGTTCGCGCCGTAGTTCGCAGCCATGGGGCGGACCGACGCCAGCAGTTCGGGGAAGCTCAGCACCGCGCCACCGAGGGCGGTGTCCTTCACGATGACGACGAGCTGGCTGACGATCGCGGGCAGCATGGCCGTCACGGACTGCGGCAGCAGCACGTACAGCATGGTCTGGCCCTTGCGCATACCGATCGCCTTGGCCGCGTCCGTCTGTCCGCTGGGGAGAGACTGGATTCCGGCCCGTACGATCTCGGCGAGCACCGAGGCGTTGTAGAGCACGAGACCCGTGACCACGGCGTACAGGAGGCGGGATTCGCTGCTGATGGTCGTGTACTCGGAGTACGCCGCGTTCGCGGTGATCATCAGGAGCAGCACCGGGATGGCGCGGAAGAATTCCACGACGACGCCGGCCGGCATCCGCACCCATCGGTGGTCCGAGAGCCTGCCGATCCCGAACAGGGCGCCGAGCGGCAAGGCGATGATGAGGGCGAAGAACGCCGCCTTGAGCGTGTTCTGGAGGCCTGGCCAGATGTACGTCTCCCAGGGCAGGGAGCTGGTGAAGAACGGCTTCCACTTGATCCAGTCGAGCTGGTGCTTGGAGGCCAGGCTGTCGTACACCCACCACAGGGCGGCAGCGGCGACGACCAGGAACAGGACCGTGTACAGGATGTTGCGCTGCTTGGCGCGCGGCCCCTGGGCGTCGTAGAGGACGGAAGTCATCGCTTCACCGCCACCTTCTTGCTCACCCAGCCGAGGATCAGGCCGGTCGGGAGGGTCAGAACGATGAAGCCGAACGCGAAGACGGCAGCGATCAGGATCAGCTGCGCCTCGGCCTCGATCATGCCCTTCATCAGGTATGCGGCTTCGGCTACGCCGATCGCGGCGGCGACCGTGGTGTTCTTCGTCAGCGCGATCAGCACATTGGCCAGCGGGTTGACGACCGAGCGGAAGGCCTGCGGGAGGACGATCAGGCGCAGTACCTGCGTGAAGCTCAGGCCGAGCGCACGCGCCGCCTCCGCCTGGCCGACCGGCACGGTGTTGATGCCCGAACGCAGCGCCTCACAGACGAAGGCCGAGGTGTAGGCGATCAGCGCGAGGACCGCGAGCCGGAAGTTGATGTCCGTGAAATCGCTGGCCCCGAGCTTGATGTCGAGCGTCTGGAAGAGACCCAGCGACGAGAAGACGATGACGACGGTCAGAGGAATGTTCCGGACGACATTCACGTAGGCGGTGGCGAAACCGCGCATCAAGGGGACCGGGCCGACCTTCATGCCGGCCAGCAGCGTTCCCCATATGAGGGAGCCGAGAGCGGAGTAGACGGTGAGCTGCACCGTCACCCAGAAGGCTCCCAACAGGTCGTAACCTTCAAGAAAGTCGAACACGATCTCCCGCGCTTCCGCGTGTAGGAGGGCATGGCGCGCCGCCGTTCACGGACGGCGCGCCGGGTCAGCCCTGCTTCACTTGACGATGTTGCCGATCTTCGGGGCCTGCTCGTTCTTGTAGTTCGCCGGACCGAAGTTGGCCTTCACGGCCTTGTCCCAGGAACCGTCCGAGACCATCTTGGTGAGCGCGTCGTCGATCTTCTTCTTGAGGTCGGCGTCGCCCTTCTTCAGGCCGATGCCGTAGTTCTCGTTGCTCATCTTGAAGCCGGCCAGCTTGAACTTCCCCTGGAAGTCCTTCTGCGAGGCGAAACCGGCCAGGATGCTGTCGTCCGTGGTCAGCGCGTCGACAACCTTGTTCTCCAGGCCGGTGAGGCACTCGGAGTAGCCGCCGTACTCCTGCAGCTGGGCCTTGGGCGCCAGCTTCTCCTTGACGTTCTGGGCCGAGGTCGAGCCGGTCACCGAGCACAGCTTCTTGCTGTTCAGGTCGGCCGGGGACTTGATCGAGTCGTCGTCGGCGCGGACGAGGATGTCCTGGTGCGCCAGCAGGTACGGGCCCGCGAAGTCGACCTTCTGCAGACGCTCGTCGTTGATCGAGTAGGAGGCGGCGATGAACTTGACGTCACCGCGCTCGATCGCCGTTTCGCGGTCGGCGCTCTTGGTCTCCTTGAAGGTGATGTCCTTGGCGTCGTAGCCGAGTTCCTTGGCGATGTACGTGGCGACATCGACGTCGAAACCGGTGAACTTGCCGTCAGGCGTCTTCAGACCGATACCGGGCTGGTCGATCTTGATGCCGATCGTGATCTTCTTGCCGCCGCCCGCCGAGTCGCCGCCCTCGTCGTCGGAGGAGCCACAGGCGGTGGCGGTGAGAGCGAGCGCGAGCACGGCGGCCGATGCGGCGGTGACCTTACGAAGCTGCATGGTGAACTTCCCTAGAGTTGACGCGATGTGAGTGAACAGCTGATCCGGAAATCAGTGGTGAAGGATCTTCGACAGGAAGTCCTTGGCCCGGTCACTGCGCGGGTTGCTGAAGAACTGGTCGGGCGTTGCCTCTTCGACGATCTTCCCGTCCGCCATGAAGACGACTCGATTGGCCGCCGAGCGTGCGAAGCCCATTTCGTGGGTGACGACGACCATGGTCATGCCGTCCCGGGCGAGCTGCTGCATGACCTCCAGCACCTCGTTGATCATCTCCGGGTCGAGGGCGGAGGTCGGCTCGTCGAAGAGCATGACCTTGGGGTTCATCGCCAACGCCCGTGCGATGGCAACGCGTTGCTGCTGGCCGCCGGAGAGCTGGGCGGGGTACTTGTCGGCCTGCGTCGCCACGCCCACCCGGTTGAGCAGCGAACGAGCCTCGTCCTCGGCAGCCTTCTTGTCCGCCTTGCGGACCTTGAGCTGACCCAGCATCACGTTCTCGAGCACCGTCTTGTGCGCGAAGAGATTGAACGACTGGAAGACCATGCCGACATCGGCACGCAGCCTGGCCAGCTCCTTGCCCTCCTCGGGCAGCGGCTTGCCGTCGATCGAGATCGCGCCCGAGTCGATCGTCTCCAAGCGGTTGATCGTGCGGCACAGCGTGGACTTCCCGGACCCGGAAGGTCCGATGACGACCACGACCTCGCCCCGGGCGATGGTCAGGTCGATGTCCTGGAGCACATGCAGCGCGCCGAAGTGCTTGTTGACGTTGCTCAGTACGACAAGGTCGTTCGCCGCAGGTACGGCATCCTCGGCGGCCTTGGTCACTGAAACTCCGCTCATCGGCTTCTTGCTCCGTCCTCCTCGGTTGGGAAGGACCCTAATGACGCAGTGCGACCACCGTCATTACATCTGAGCGGAAATTGAGCATAACGATCCGGCGGCAACCGGACACACCGCGTGAACGGGACGGTGCAAGACGTAGCGGGGGCGTACCGGGTGCATAACGGAAACCTCGATGTAATGGGCGGGCTCTTGACTGACGTACCGGTCATCGGCGTGGATGCCCTGATAGCCCATGACGTAAAACACCCCGGTACGGGGAAGTACCGGGAAGTATGGACCAGCGCACGGAAGCGCTTGAAGACGGCGCCGCGGGAAAGAGACCGCACCGCGGAGAGGAAGGGGGGCCATGAGACTGCTGCTCGTCGAGGACGACAACCATGTGGCGGCCGCCCTGTCCGCGGTGCTCGCCCGGCACGGCTTCCAGGTTGTGCACGCCCGCAGTGGCGAGGAGGCCCTGAAGGCCCTTCTGCCCGCGGACACGGAACCCTTCGGGGTTGTGCTCCTCGACCTCGGACTGCCCGACCAGGACGGTTACGAGGTGTGCGGGAAGATCCGCAAACGCACCTCCACGCCGGTGATCATGGTGACCGCGCGGGCCGATGTCCGGTCGCGGATCCACGGCCTCAACCTCGGTGCGGACGACTACGTCGTCAAGCCGTACGACACCGGTGAGCTCCTCGCCCGCATCCACGCGGTCAGCAGGCGCAAGTCGGTCGGCGAGGACACGGTGCCGACGCCCGTCGCCGCCCTGCGCCTCGGCCATGTCCACATCGAACTCCCGACCCGCCGGGTCAGCGTCGACGGCGCCGAAGTCCAGCTCACCCGCAAGGAGTTCGACCTGCTCGCGCTGCTCGCCCAGCGCCCGGGTGTGGTGTTCCGCCGGGAGCAGATCATCAGCGAGGTGTGGCGTACCAGCTGGGAGGGAACGGGGCGCACGCTCGAAGTGCATGTCGCGTCCCTGCGTTCCAAACTGCGGCTGCCCGCACTCATCGAGACCGTGCGCGGGGTCGGCTACCGCCTCGTCGCCCCGTCCGCGTAAGGGCGTACGTCCCAGGTGCGTACCCGTCTCCTCCCCCTGCTCATCATCCTCATGGCGGGCGTGCTGCTCGCCCTCGGCTTCCCGCTGGCCGTCAGCGTGGCCGCCGCCCAGCAGCAGCGCGTCGTGATCGACCGCATCGACGACACGGCGCGCTTCGCCGCGCTGGCCCAGTTCGTCGCGGAACAGACCAGCGGCACCGACGAACGGCGTCGCACGCTCCAGGACGAACTCGAGACGTACGACTCGGTGTACGGGATCCGGGCCGGCGTCTTCTACCGCGACCGCAGCGCCATGGCGGTGGCTCCCGCAACCTGGCGGCTCCCGGTCGAGGGGGAGGGACGCGAGGCGTTCAGCGAGGCGCTCCTCGGGCGCCGCAGCCACGATCCGCCACAGGTCTGGCCCTGGCAGCGCGGCCGGGTCGTCGTCGCCTCGCCCGTCGTGCGGGACGGCGATGTGGTCGCCGTCGTGGTTCTGGACTCGCCCACCAGTGAAATGCGCTCCCGGACGATGCGCGGCTGGCTGCTGATCGCGGTCGGCGAAGTGGTCGCGATGCTGGTGGCCGTCGGCGCCGCGATACGGCTCACCGGCTGGGTCCTGCTGCCCGTGCAGACCCTGGACGCGGCGGCGCACGACATCGCCAGCGGCCGGATGAGATCCCGGGTGGTGGCCTCCGAAGGACCGCCGGAACTCAGGCGCCTGGCCCGGTCGTTCAACGAGATGGCGGACAACGTCGAAGAAGTGCTGGAGCAGCAGCGCGCCTTCGTCGCCGACGCCTCGCATCAGCTGCGCAACCCCCTCGCCGCGCTGCTGCTGCGCATCGAGCTCCTCGCACTCGAACTCCCTGAAGGGAACGAGGAGATCGCCTCCGTCCGCACGGAGGGCAAGCGCCTCGGTCAGGTTCTGGACGACCTGCTGGACCTGGCGCTGGCCGAGCATGCCGCGGCCGATCTCCAGCTCACCGACATCGGCGCGCTCACCGCCGAACGGGTCGCCTCGTGGCGTCCGTTCGCGGAGGAGAACGGTGTACGACTGACAGCGGACGGGGCATCCGCCGTGACCGCCTGGGCGGACCCCATCGCGCTGTCGAGCGCCCTCGACGCCGTCATCGACAACGCGTGCAAGTTCACCCCCGCCGGTGGGGAGGTCCGTGTGACGGTCGCCTCCGGGCGGGACGACGTCACGGTGGTCGTCGCCGACCGCGGGCCGGGGCTGACCGACCGGGAGCTGGAACGGATCGGTGACCGCTTCTGGCGCAGTACCCGGCATCAGAACGTGCGCGGATCCGGCCTCGGGCTCTCCATCTCGCGCGCCCTGCTGGCGGCGGGCGGCGGTTCCCTCACGTATGCACAGCACGAGCCGCACGGACTGCGGGTGACGGTGACGGTCCCACGCAACGGCCCGCACGGCTGACGGCGCGCGCGGTACCGGCGCCGGGGCCCGCCTCGCTGCGGCCGGGCGAAGGGCGCGGGGGCGCCACCTCCGTACTGAGGGGCTCGACCGGGCCGAGGCGCGCGGGACACCGCCCCCCGTACGTCAGGGTTTGACCGAGCGGTAGTAGCGCCTCGCCCCGTCGTGCAGCTGCAGCGGATTCGTGTAGATCGCCGTCCGCAGGTCCACCAGCTGCGCCGCGTGCACCTCGCGTCCGATGCTGTCCCGGCTGTCGATCACGGTCCGGGTGAACGCCTCGGTCATCGCCGCATCCGTGCGGTCCGTGGTGACCAGCACATTGGCGACCGCCACCGTCGGCACGGCCTGTCCCTGCTGCGCATTGCGGTAGGCGTCGGCGGGCATCACGGCCGAGCGGTAGTAGCGGGTCGTCCCGCCTGGCGCCTGAAGCTGCTTGACCAGCGGGTCCTCCAACGGCACCAGCCTGATCGCGAACCGGTCCGACAGCTCCTGCACCGCAGTGGTCGGCAGGCCGCCGGACCAGAAGAACGCGTCGAGCAGGCCGTTCTCCAGCCGCTTCGGCATCGTGTCGATACCGGCCGGAACCGGAGTGATGTCATGCGCCGGATCAAGACCGGCAGCCGTCATCAGACGGTCGGCGACCAGCCGCACGCCTGAACCCGGCTGCCCCACCCCGACCTGCTTGCCCATGAGATCCGAGACCTGCTGCACGTCGGAGTCCCGGGGCACGACCAGCTGGATGTAGTCGTCGTACAGCCGCACACAGCCACGGAGCCGTTCGGCCCCCGGCTTGTTGTCCCGCAGATACGTGGCCAGGGCGTCCGCCGTGGCGATGGTGAAGTCGGCCTTCCCCGTCGCCACCCGCTCGATGTTCTGCTGGGAGCCCTCCGAGGTCTGCAGTCGTATCGAGACCTCTGGCATGTCCTTGGCGAGCGCCCCTCTGAGCCGCTCGCCGTAGCGCTGGTAGACCCCGCTGCGCACCCCGGTGCTGAAGGTCAGCGACCCGCTCGGGGTGGGCTCCCCGAGCGGCAGCACCCACCACAGCAACAGCCCGAGAACGACGACAAGGGCGGCGCCCCCCTGGAGGGCTCGCCGCCGGCCGGTACGGGACAGTGCATGGAGCATGGCGCGATCCTGCCAGGTCACTGAGTGCGATGGCCAGGGCCGAGCCTGTGGAAGGGGGCGGCGGGAGGGTCGTGCGACCTCGTACCCTGGTGGACGAGATGAGCGAGGTAGAGGGTTTGAAAACGTACGAGGTGCGCACCTACGGGTGCCAGATGAACGTCCACGACTCCGAGCGGCTGTCGGGGCTGCTGGAGGGTGCTGGTTACGTACGTGCGCCCGAGGGCGCCGACGGTGATGCCGATGTCGTCGTCTTCAACACCTGCGCGGTGCGGGAGAACGCCGACAACAAGCTGTACGGCAATCTCGGCCGGCTCGCCCCGATGAAGACGAAGCGGCCCGGGATGCAGATCGCGGTCGGCGGCTGTCTTGCGCAGAAGGACCGCGACACGATCGTGCGGAAGGCGCCGTGGGTCGACGTCGTCTTCGGCACACACAACATCGGCAAGCTGCCGGTGCTCCTGGAGCGCGCCCGTATCCAGGAGGAGGCGCAGATCGAGATCGCCGAATCCCTGGAGGCGTTCCCCTCCACCCTCCCCACCCGCCGCGAGTCCGCCTATGCGGCGTGGGTCTCCATCTCCGTCGGCTGCAACAACACCTGCACCTTCTGCATCGTTCCGGCGCTGCGCGGCAAGGAGAAGGACCGCCGCACCGGCGACATCCTGGCCGAGATCGAGGCGCTGGTCGCCGAGGGTGTCTCCGAGATCACCCTGCTCGGACAGAACGTGAACGCGTACGGCTCCGACATCGGGGACCGCGAGGCCTTCTCCAAGCTGCTGCGGGCCTGCGGGACGATCGAGGGCCTGGAGCGGGTCCGCTTCACCTCGCCGCACCCCCGCGACTTCACGGACGACGTGATCGCGGCGATGGCCGAGACGCCGAATGTGATGCCGCAGCTGCACATGCCGATGCAGTCGGGTTCGGACACGATCCTGAAGGCGATGCGGCGCTCGTACCGGCAGGAGCGGTTCCTCGGCATCATCGAGAAGGTGCGCGCCGCGATGCCGGACGCCGCCATCTCCACCGACATCATCGTGGGCTTCCCCGGCGAGACCGAGGAGGACTTCGAGCAGACGATGCACGCGGTCCGCCTGGCACGCTTCGCGAACGCCTTCACCTTCCAGTACTCCAAGCGCCCCGGAACCCCGGCCGCCGAGATGGAGGGACAGATCCCGAAGGAGGTCGTCCAGGAGCGGTACATGCGCCTGTCCGCCCTCCAGGAGGAGATCTCCTGGGACGAGAACAAGAAGCAGGTCGGCCGGACCCTGGAGGTCATGGTCGCGGAGGGCGAGGGCCGTAAGGACGGCGCCACCCACCGGCTCTCCGGCCGCGCTCCCGACAACCGTCTGGTCCACTTCACCAAGCCGGACGAGGACGTGCGACCGGGCGATGTGGTGACGGTCGAGATCACCTACGCAGCCCCTCACCACCTGCTCGCCGAGGGCGCGCCGCTGAGCGTACGGCGCACTCGTTCCGGGGACGCCTGGGCGAAGCGCACCGCCGCCGAGGCCGCCAAGCCGGCCGGGGTGATGCTGGGGCTGCCCGGCATCGGCGCCCCGGCACCGCTGCCGGCCGCCTCGGCTCCCGGCTGCGGGTGCGACTGACCGCGCAGGCGACAACCCGCGGGCTGTAGGAGTTCGCGGGGGCAGGAACCCTCAGGCCGTACCACCAGGGGAAACAGCCGACGCAGTACGCTGCCCAGCATGCTTGTCGCCGCAGCTGTCTGCCCTTGTCCGCCCCTGCTGGTACCCGAGGTCGCCGCCGGTGCCGCGCCCGAGCTCGATGCCGCGAGGACCGCGTGCATCGACGCCCTGGGCGTGCTCGCCGCGTCCCGCCCCGACCTGCTGATCGTGATCGGGCCCGCGGATGTCGACGGACGCGGGCCGCACCCGGAGGGGACCCAGGGCTCCTTCAGGGGGTTCGGCGTCGATCTCGATGTACGGCTGGGGCTCGGGGGAGACCCCGGCGGTTCGGCAGAGCGTCCGCTGCCTCCGTCCCTCGCCGTCGGCGCGTGGCTGCTTTCCCGTGCGGACTGGGCGGACGCCCCGGTCGAGGGTCTCGGGGTGGGGGAGACGCTGGAAGCCGAGCGCTGTGCGAACGCCGGGCGGGAGCTGGCGGCCAGGGCCGGCCGGGTGGCCCTGCTGGTCATGGGCGACGGCAGCGCCTGCCGCACGCTCAAGGCGCCCGGCTATCTGGACGAGCGCGCCGTTTCGTTCGACACGGAGGTCTTCCAGGCACTCGGCGCCGCGGACCTTGCCACGCTGAGCGCGCTGGACGAGTCGCTGGCGTACGAGCTGAAGGTGGCGGGCCGGGCGCCCTGGCAGGTGCTGGCGGGCGCGGCGCAGGGGGCCGGCCTGAGCGGTCGACTGCTCTACGAGGACGCTCCGTACGGCGTGGGGTACATGGTCGCGACCTGGTCCTGAGGCAGCGTCACACGGGGCCGTGCCGGACGCCCGACGGCCGTGGAGCGATGCAGCTCCACGGACGTCGGACCCGTGACATCACGTAAGGGTGTCGAGGTCAGGGAGTCGGCGGCATACCGCCCTCGCTCTTGTGGGACAGCCTCTCGACCGCATCCTTGGCCTTTCGTGTGCCTGACTCGATCTTTTCGGTGTACTTGCCCTTGGTCTTCTGATCGACCGTCCGAGCAGCCTTGTCGAGTCCTTGGTCGATCTTGTCCCCGTGGTGCTGCGCGAAATCGCCGACCTTGTCCCTCGCCGGGCTCAGTTTGGCCTTCAGACTGTCCATGAGGCCCATCGGACACCTTCTCTGCTGGGGGACTGAGTGCGGGCGTCCTCTCCTGCCTCGTCAGTCGTTGCGATGGCGGCTGCGGCGTCCGCGGCCGCCGCCTCGACCGTCCTTGAGGACGACTGGCAAGACTGTGAAATAACGCCCATATCTACTCAATATTTTACTCGTGCGAGCGACATCCTGCGCTGGCCGGGCGCCCATTGCGCCACTTGGCGCCCTGGTGCGCGCCGGATCGGTGAACACCTCCGGCTTCGTGCCGTCATGCAGCCAGTTCGGGTAGGGGGTCGGAGGTTTGCGAGACTGGGGCGGTGAGAAGTCCATCCCCCGCACCGCGGGTCATCGCCGTCGTCGGTCCCACTGCAGCCGGAAAGTCTGACCTGGGCGTATTTCTTGCCCAGCAGCTCGGTGGCGAAGTGGTCAACGCCGACTCCATGCAGCTCTACCGGGGGATGGACATCGGCACCGCGAAGCTGACGCTCGCCGAGCGCGGATCCGTACCCCATCGGCTGCTGGACATCTGGGACGTCACCGAGACCGCCAGCGTCGCGCAGTACCAGCGGCTGGCCCGCCTCGAGATCGACCGGCTGCTCGCCGAGGGCCGCACCCCCGTCCTGGTCGGCGGCTCCGGGCTGTACGTGAAGGGCGCCATCGACGCCCTGGAGTTCCCCGGTACGGACCCCGGCGTACGCGCCGGGCTGGAGCAGGAACTGGCGGAGCACGGCTCCGGTGCACTGCACGACCGGCTCGCCGCTGCGGACCCCGAGGCGGGCCGGGCCATCCTGCCTAGCAACGGACGGCGCATCGTCCGGGCCCTCGAAGTCATCGAGATCACCGGCAAGCCGTTCACCGCCAATCTTCCGGGCGGCGAAGCGGTCTACGACGCCGTTCAGATCGGGGTCGACGTGGCCCGGCCGGAACTCGACGAACGCATCACCCTCCGGGTCGACCGGATGTGGGAGGCCGGGCTGGTGGACGAGGTGCGCGCCCTGGAGGCGCAGGGGCTGCGCGAAGGGCGCACCGCCTCCCGCGCGCTGGGCTATCAGCAGGTGCTCGCCGCGCTGGCACAGGAGTGCACCGAGGACGAGGCGCGCGCCGAGACGGTTCGCGCCACCAAACGCTTCGCGCGCCGTCAGGACTCCTGGTTCCGTCGCGACCCGCGTGTCCAGTGGCTGAATGGTGCCGCCGATCACCGCCGGGAACTCCCGCACGAGGCGCTGGCGTTGGTCGAACGAGCGGTTACAGCCTGATCACGTGATGGCATCGGGAAGCCCTGCCCGTCATTTCGGCGACCGGGAGCGTGCCATCATCGAGCATCGATCGACCAGTGGAGTCCGAGTTGGGAGGGCGCGTGGCGATGGAGGCCGGCCCTCGCGACACAGAACAAGACGCACCGGACACGCAGCACGAGGCGGGACGTCTGAGCCCTGACGGGCCCGACGAGCTCGAGGTGACCCCCGAGGTGGAGGTCGAGCTGCGGCCCGCGCGCCGTCTGCGGATCTGGCAGCTCGCCCCGATCGTCATGCTCGCGGCGGTCGGCTCGCTGATGTTCGCCTTCCCGCTCGCCTTCGAGTTCGGTGACGGAGGCGCGGTCGTTGCCATGCTGGGGCTGCTGATCAGCTGCTGCGCCGCCGGCTGGGGCATGATGGCCGCCCGCCGCGTCGGACACACCTGGCCGGGCCTGCCCGCCAGGGGCGCGGGCGAGCGCCCCGACTGGCGCGTGATCGCGCTGTACGTGGCCGTGAGCGCGGTGCTGGTCGCGCTGGCTGTGTGGCGCGTGGCGCGACTGCGCTGACGCGGAGCGCGGCGCGACCGACTCACATCCTGGCCCGTCTCGACCCCTGCCGTCCTGCCCGCCGACCGTGGCCCGCCTTCGCCCGCTGTCGGGGCGGCCTCGTACAGTTGCTCTGTGAGCACCTCGCAGATCGCCTTCCTCAAGGGCCACGGCACCGAGAACGACTTCGTGATCGTTCCCGACCCGGACGACGCCGTGGACCTGCCCGCATTCGTCGTCGCCCGGCTCTGCGACCGCCGGGCCGGTATCGGCGGTGACGGGCTGCTGCACGTCGTACGGTCCGCCGCGCACCCCGAGGCGCGGGCCATGGCGGGCGAGGCCGAGTGGTTCATGGACTACCGCAATGCCGACGGCTCCATCGCCGAGATGTGCGGCAACGGTGTGCGGGTCTTCGCCCACTATCTGCAGCGCGCCGGGCTCGTCGAGGAGGGCGACCTCGCCGTCGCGACCCGCGGCGGCGTGAAGAAGGTGCACATCGCCAAGGGTGGCGACATCACGGTCTCCATGGGGCGCGCCCTGCTCCCCGGCGCCGGCGTCACGGTCACGGTGGACGGCCGCAGCTGGGACGCCCGGAACGTCAACATGGGCAACCCCCACGCGGTCGCCTTCGTCGACGACCTGGCGCACGCCGGTGAGCTGCGTTCCGTGCCGCCGTTCACCCCCGCAGCCGTCTACCCCGAAGGCGTCAACATCGAGTTCGTCGTGGACCGCGGACCGCGCCATGTCGCGATGAGGGTCCACGAGCGCGGTTCCGGCGAGACCCGCTCCTGCGGCACCGGGGCCTGTGCCGTGGCCGTCGCCGCTGCCCGCAGGGACGGCGTTGACCCCGCGCGGACGGGCACCCCGGTCACGTACACGGTCGATCTGCCCGGCGGGACGCTGGTGATCACCGAGCAGCCGGACGGCGAGATCGAGATGACCGGGGCCGCTGTCATCGTCGCCGAGGGCATGATCGATCCGGCCTGGCTCGAAACGGTGACCGGCTGAAGCTTCGCTCGAATGGGTGATCCGTTTCACGCTGAGCGAGAGCCGGACTCCGCCACGTGGTGGGGTCGGTAGCATCAAGCACCGGCCCGGAGGCGCGTCCGCACCTCCCCACCGCCGGTCGACGTTTGCCGGAGGTGCCCCCATGAGCGCAGAGGCCACCAACCCAGGTGCTCCCATCCGCAGACGAGGCCGTCCCCGGATCGATCTTCGCAGGCTCGGCCGCGTCGCCCTGCTGGGACCCGTCTCCCGCGACCGGCTGCCCGATGCGATCGGCCATGTCGCCGAGGCCCACCGCGCCCATCATCCGAACGCCGACCTGACCATCCTGCACAAGGCCTACGTCCTGGCAGAGTCCTCCCACCGGGGGCAGATGCGCAAGAGCGGCGAGCCATACATCACGCACCCGCTCGCGGTCACGCTGATCCTCGCGGAACTCGGCGCGGAGACGACGACGCTGACCGCGTCCCTCCTCCATGACACCGTCGAGGACACCGAGGTAACCCTTGACCAGGTGCGGGAGCAGTTCGGCGAGGAGGTCTGCTACCTCGTCGACGGCGTCACCAAACTCGAAAAGGTCGACTATGGTACGGCGGCCGAGCCCGAGACCTTCCGCAAGATGCTCGTCGCCACCGGGGACGACGTCCGCGTGATGTCGATCAAGCTCGCCGACCGGCTGCACAACATGCGCACCCTCGGGGTGATGCGCCCCGAGAAACAGGTGAGGATCGCCAAGGTCACCCGCGATGTGCTGATCCCGCTCGCCGAACGGCTCGGGGTGCAGGCGCTCAAGACCGAGCTGGAGGACCTTGTCTTCGCGATCCTCCACCCCGAGGAGTACGAACACACCCGGGCACTGATCGCCGCAGCGTCACCAGGGTCGGCCGCCTCGGGTGAAGCGGGCGCCACCGCCACCGACGATCCTCTCTCCACCATCGCCGAGAACGTCAGAGCCGTACTGCGGGACGCCGGCATCTCCGCCGAAGTCGTCATCAGGCCACGGCATTACGTCTCCGTGCACCGCGTCCGGATCAAACGCGGCGAACTGCGCGGCACCGACTTCGGCCGCCTGCTGGTGCTTGTCGGCGATGACGCCGACTGCTACGCCGTCCTCGGTGAGCTCCACACCTGTTTCACCCCGGTCATTTCTGAGTTCAAGGACTTCATCGCGGCCCCCAAGTTCAACCTGTACCAGTCGCTGCACACCGCGGTCGTCGGCCCGGGCGGCGCGGTCGCCGAAGTCCTCATCCGTACGCATCAGATGCACAAGGTCGCCGAAGCGGGCGTCATCGCGCTCGGCAACCCCTACACCGCGGACGGCACCTCCGCGCCGCAGACGGCCGAACCGGCAGACGGCGAGCGTGCCGACCCGACCCGGCCCGGCTGGCTCTCCCGGCTCCTCGCATGGCAGCAGTCCGCCCCCGACCCGGACACCTTCTGGACCACACTCCGCGCCGACCTCGCCGAGGACCGGGAGATCACGGTCTTCCGTACCGACGGCGGCACGCTCGGCCTCCCCGCCGGCGCCAGTTGTGTCGACGCCGCCTACGCGCAGTACGGCGACGAGGCACACAGCTGTATCGGGGCCCGGGTCAACGGCCGGCTCGCCACGCTTTCCACCGTGCTCAGCGACGGAGACACCGTGCAGCTGCTGCTGGCCGAGGACGCGACGTCCGGTCCGTCACCCGACTGGCTCGATCACGCCCGTACCCCCGCCGCGCGTATCGCGATCACCGGCTGGCTCGGCGCCCACCCGCAGGACCCCCAGGGTTCCTACGGCAGCCGGCCCGCGGGTCGCAGGCCCGGACCGCAGCCCATGGCCTCCGCACCTTCGGGAAGGGAGCGGTCCGCCGGCCGTGCGGCGACCGTTGTTGTGGGCCGGCCGGACGCCACCGTACGTCTCGCGGGCTGCTGCACACCCGTACCGCCAGACGCTGTCACCGGATTCACCGTGCGCGGCGGCGCCGTCACCGTGCACCGGCAGGAGTGTCCCGCGGTGGCCCGGATGCAGGCCGCCGGCCGGACGCCCGTCGCGGTCGGCTGGGGCGACGCGGCGGCGTGCCGGGTCACCCTCGTCGCCGAGTCCTTCGGACGCCCGCGGCTGCTCGCCGATCTCACCGAGGCCATCGCGGCAGCGGACGCCGCGATCATCGCGGCCACCGTCGAACCACCCAGCGAGCAGCGCGTCCGGCACACCTACACCCTTCAGCTCCCGGACCCCGCCGGACTGCCCGCGCTGATGCGCGCGATGCGTGACGTGCCGGGGGTGTACGACGTGAGTCGTGCTCAGCACCCGGCCGCCGCCGTCTGACCCACCGCCTCGCAGCGCCCGGCCGCCGCGCCGACCCCTCGTTCGAGTGGCGCGGCGCGCGCCGCGCCGGAACCCGGCGGTCGTCGCTGGTAGCCGTAGTCCATGCCGCTCATCCCCCGCCGCCTGCGGGCCGCCCTGCTGGCCACTGCCTCAGCCACCCTCGTTGCCGCCACCTTGCCCGCACCCGTGCCGCTCGGCATCGGAGACGCACTTTTCCCGCACCTCGGCAACCCGGGCTACGACGTCCTGTCGTACGACATCGGGTTCACCTATCACGGCAACAACAAGCCCCTGGACGCCGTCACCACGATCGACGCGCGGACCACCGAGCCGCTGGACCGGATCAACCTCGACTTTGCCCGCGGCACCGTCCGTACGGTCGACATCAACGGTCTGCGGGCCGACTTCGCCGCCGCCGACGAGGATCTGGTCGTCGAGCCCCCCGGCAGGCTTCCGGCCGGAGTGCCGCTCCACATCACTGTCCGGCACACCAGTGACCCGAGCGGCGACCAGAGCAGCGGCGGCTGGCTGCGCACCTCCGACGGCCTCGCCATGGCCAACCAGGCCGACGCCGCGCACCGGGTCTTCCCCAGCAACGACCACCCGGCCGACAAGGCGTACTTCACCTTCCGGGTCACCGCACCCGAGGACCTGACGGTGGTCGCCAACGGACTGCCCGCAGGTAAGTCCCGGCACGGCTCTTCCACCACCTGGACGTACCGGACCGAACACCCCATGGCCACCGAGCTGGCCCAGGTCTCCATCGGACGCTCCACCGTCCTGCAGCGGACCGGGCCCCACAGACTGCCGGTCCGCGACGTGGTGCCGGCCGCCGATGCCAAGCGCCTCGAACGGTGGCTGAGGAAGACGCCGGGGCAGCTGGAATGGATGGAGCGGCAGGTCGGCCGTTACCCCTTCGAGACATACGGACTGCTGATCGCGGACACGGAGACCGGCTTCGAGCTGGAGACCCAGACGCTCACGCTCTTCGAACGGTCCGTGTTCACCGCCGGCTTCCCCGAGTGGTACGTCGACTCGATCATGGTGCACGAGCTGGCCCACCACTGGTTCGGCGACAGCGTCTCCCCGCAGACCTGGTCCGATCTCTGGCTCAACGAAGGACACGCCAGCTGGTACGAGGCCCGCTACGCCGAGGAGCACGCCAAGCAGCCGCTGGAACGCCGGATGCGCAACGCGTACACCAAGTCCGACAGCTGGCGCGCCGCCGGTGGCCCCCCCGCCCGCCCGGACGCCCCGGCGCCGGGCGAGAAGATCAGCATCTTCCGGCCGGCCGTGTACGACGGCAGCGCACTGGTCCTCTACGCGCTGCGTCAGGAGATCGGCGAGCCCGCCTTCGATCAGCTGGAACGCCGCTGGGTCAGGACCCATCGCGACTCCACCGCGAGCACGACCGACTTCGTCCGGCTTGCGTCGCAGATCGCAGGGCGCGATCTGACGGCGTTCTTCGACGGCTGGCTGTACGGGGAGAAGACCCCACCCATGCCGGGGCACCCGGACTGGCACAGCACACAGCCCGCCGGACAGGGGTAAACCCGGGTGACGGGCACAGCGGGGCCATGCCACTATCGACCGGTCGCCGCGGCGGCCGGACCGGAGATTCTCCCCAGCGGGAATCATCCAGGAAGGTCACACGTTGTGACTGATGTAACGGACTTCTATCGACGTAAGGATCCAATGACCTCCTCTTCCTCCCTTCCCCAGGACGCGCAGAATGCGCAGAGTGCCACGGAGAACGTCACCGAGAGCCTCACCGAAAGCCTTCGGGCCGACGCCCTGATGGAAGAGGACGTCGCCTGGAGCCACGAGATCGACGGAGAGCGGGACGGCGAGCAGCTCGACCGCTCCGAGCGCGCGGCGCTGCGGCGTGTGGCGGGCCTCTCCACCGAGCTCGAGGACGTCACCGAGGTCGAGTACCGTCAGCTGCGCCTGGAGCGTGTGGTGCTGGTCGGCGTCTGGACCTCGGGGACCGTGCAGGACGCGGAGAATTCGCTCGCGGAGCTTGCCGCGCTTGCGGAGACGGCGGGCGCCCAGGTGCTCGACGCCGTATTCCAGCGGCGGGACAAGCCCGACCCGGCCACGTACATCGGCTCCGGCAAGGCGCTGGAGCTCCGTGACATCGTCCTCGAAACAGGGGCCGACACCGTCGTCTGCGACGGAGAGCTCAGCCCCGGCCAGCTGATCCATCTCGAGGACGTCGTCAAGGTCAAGGTGGTCGACCGGACCGCCCTGATCCTCGACATCTTCGCCCAGCACGCCAAGTCCCGAGAGGGCAAGGCGCAGGTCTCGCTCGCACAGATGCAGTACATGCTGCCGCGACTGCGCGGTTGGGGGCAGTCGCTCTCCCGGCAGATGGGCGGCGCCGGTTCCAGCGGCGGTGGCGGCATGGCGACCCGCGGTCCCGGTGAGACGAAGATCGAGACGGACCGGCGTCGGATCCGCGAGAAGATGGCGAAGATGCGCCGGGAGATCGCGGAGATGAAGACCGGCCGCGATATCAAGCGTCAGGAGCGCAAGCGCAACAAGGTGCCCTCGGTCGCGATCGCCGGATACACCAACGCGGGCAAGTCGTCGTTGCTCAACCGGCTGACCGGCGCGGGCGTCCTCGTCGAGAATGCACTGTTCGCCACGCTGGACCCGACGGTCCGTCGCGCCGAGACGCCGAGCGGCCGGATCTACACCCTGGCCGACACGGTCGGGTTCGTACGGCATCTGCCGCACCACCTCGTCGAGGCGTTCCGCTCCACCATGGAGGAGGTCGGCGAATCCGACCTGATCCTGCATGTGGTGGACGGCTCCCACCCCGTGCCCGAGGAGCAGCTCGCCGCGGTGCGTGAAGTGATCCGCGACGTGGGTGCGCTGGACGTACGCGAGATCGTGGTGATCAACAAGGCTGATGCGGCCGACCCGCTGGTCCTGCAGCGGCTGCTGCGGATCGAGAAGTATGCCATCGCTGTCTCGGCGCGGACCGGTGCCGGTATGGAGGAGCTGCTCGCGCTCATCGATACCGAACTGCCGCGGCCGTCGGTCGAGATCGAGGCGCTCGTGCCGTACACCCACGGCGGACTTGTCTCCCGGGTGCACGCCGACGGCGAAGTGATCTCCGAGGAGCACACCTCGGAGGGCACGATGCTCAAGGCGCGGGTTCACGAGCAACTGGCCGCCGACCTCGCGACGTTCGCGCTCGCGGCGCACTGACAGCACGACATCGTACGGACCGAAGGCCCGCTCCCTCGTCACGAGGGAGCGGGCCTTCGGGCGTGAACGGCGCTCTTGCTACCGACCGGCGAACTTGTCGCTCATCATCGTGAAGGTCTCCTGCGCGCCCTGACCCAGGTGAGGTCCTGCGAGCCAACCAGAAGTCACCGGGCCGATGGAGGTGTTGGACACCAGGGCCAGCTTGCCGTCGGAGCCCTCGCTGAACCAGCCGCCGCCGGAGGAACCGCCTGTCATGGTGCAGCCGATGCGGTACATCGTGGGCGTGCTGGGGCTGACGGAAAGCCGGCCGGGACGGTCGACGCACTTGTGCATGATCAGACCGTCGTACGGGGCGGCGGCCGGGTAGCCCCAGGCGCCCATGGCGCTGATCTGCGAGACCTCGGGTGCGTCGAAGTTGACCGGCAGGGCGTTGCCCACGGTCTCCTCCAGGGATTTGTTGCCCTTCTCCGGCTTCACGTGCAGCACCGCGTAGTCGTACGGAGCACCCTCGCCGCCGGTGGGACCGCCCCGGGCGATCCACTCGCCGGAGGACGTGGCCCAGTCGGCCCAGAACCCGCCGTACGGGGCGATCTCCTCCGGCCGGGCGTTCTCCAGTGCGGCGGCGGACTTGCCCTTGTCGTTGTACGCGGGCACGAAGACGATGTTGCGGTACCAGCCGCCCTTGGCGCCGGCGTGGACACAGTGTCCGGCCGTCCACACCAGGTCGGACCTGCCCGGGTTCTTCGGATCCTTGACGACCGTGCCCGAGCAGACCATGGTGCCCTCGGGGGAGTCGAAGAACACCTTGCCGACCGGGGCCGCATGCTCGTGGTAGGGCAGGTCCTCGGGCTGGGCCTTGACCGGTGCGGGCTCCGGGTCGGTGACGCCCTGGTCCCCGGAGAAGTCACCGGCCGCCATCGTCTTCGCCGGGTCCTTGGCGGACTTCATCCGCTCGGGCTTCCAGAGCCCGTCGATCACCGGGTTGACGAAGTCCTTGGCCTCACGCAGCCACTTGTCCTTGTCCCAGTTCTGCCACTCGTCGTTCTTCCACTTCTCCGGGTCTACGCCGTGCTTCTTCAGCGTCTCGGCCAGATCGGCGGAGATGCCGCCGCTGCCGTCGTTACCACGGGCGGATTCGGTGGCGGCCGGCTTGTCGGCCGCCTTGTCCTCGCTCGGACCACAGGCTGTGGCCGACAGCGCGAGCGCGGCGACGAGGCCGGTCGCGGCGAGCAGCGGGCGTATGGATCGCATGGAAAGGGTTCCCCCTGAAATCTCTGAGAATTGCCATGAACGTGTCATGTGAAGGGGTGGTCGGGTCGGCGACCACCGAATGTGCGGGGACACCCTATGACGGTCCGCAGCACGGCTTTTGCCACCGGGGCACCGGGTGCGAGGGTCACCTGCGGGCCGGACGACCGCCCGGCGCGCAGGGGCCTCCGGTGGACTGTTTGTGCACCGGGGGCCCCTGAATAACTGTCACCCATGGATCAGCGGAAGGCAGTTCGCAGGGATCACTGCCCGGCGTACTTCCTGCTGACCGAGTCGTAGACGCCCTTCGCTTCCTTGCCGAGGCGCGGCCCGGCCAGCCAACCGGCCGTCACCGGGCCGATGGACGTGTTGGACACGAGGGCGGGCTTGCCGTCCTGGCCTGCCGCGACCCAGCCGCCACCGGAGGAACCGCCGGTCATGGTGCACCCGACGCGGTACATCGTCGGATCCTCCTTCGTCAGCGAGAGCCGGCCCGGCTTGTCCTTGCACTGCAGCAGCTTCTGGCCGTCGTACGGCGGAGCGGCCGGGAAGCCGGTTGCCGTCATGCTGTCGATCTTGGGAACGGCCGGTGCGTCGAAGTCGACCGGCAGCGCCGCACCGACTGTCTCCTCCAGCGACTTGCCGGTCGCCCCCTTCTCCGGTGCGACGTGCAGCACCGAGAAGTCGTACGGAGCGCCCTGACCGCCGGTCGGTCCGCCGTCGGCGATCCACTGGTCGGACGTCTGCGCCCACTGGCCCCACCACACGCCGTAGGGGGCGATCTGCTCCTTGGGCGCGTTCTGCAGCTCGGCGATCGACAGACCGCTGTTGTTGTAGGAGGGCACGAAGGCGATGTTGCGGTACCAGCCGCCCTTCTTGCCCGCGTGCACACAGTGCCCCGCTGTCCACACCATGTTGGACTTTCCGGGGTGCGCCGGGTCCTTCACCACGGTTGCGGAGCAGACCATGGAGCCCTCGGGGCCGTCGAAGAAGAGCTTCCCGGACTCCGCAGCGCTGTCGTGGTACGGAGTCTGCGCATTCGTGGCCCGCACCGGTGCCGGCGTCGGGTCCGTCACACCGGCGTCACCCGAGATGTCGTTGTCGACCGGCTGCTCAGGCGCCTTGTCGGCATCCCGCATGCGCTCCGGGTCCCAGAGGTCCTCGATGATCGGGTTGACGAAGTCCTTGGCCTCACGCAGCCACGTGTCCTTGTCCCAGTTCTTCCACTCGCCGTTCTTCCACTGGTCGAGGTCGATCCCGTGTTCCTTGAGCCGGTCCTTCAGGTCGTCCGGAATGGTGATCTTGTCGTCCGAGGACTGGCCGGCGGAACTGCTGGGCTCGGCACTCGCCTTCTCCTCGCTCGGCCCGCAGGCTGTGGCGGTGAGTGCGAGAACTGCGGTGACCGCGGCCACGGCAAGCAGAGAGGAGCGCGCGCGACGTGCGCTCGTCTCCTGACGTGCCGTGAGAACTGGTCGAATGAGTCGCATGTGGTGATCCCCCTGGGACTTCGTAACTCAACGCTTCTGTACTGCATTCGGATCAGTGTCTGGGGCACTGCCCCAGACACTGATCCGAACACGTCGCTGCCAACGCACCAGGGACTCCGAGCTGTTGCCCGAAGCCCTCGGCGCGGTCCCCCACTATGCCGGTGCCGGTGGGGACGGCACGCGGCAGGGGCACGGTTCCATCTCCGCAAGGATCTTCCGATTTACCCGTGATCCCCTGCGCCCGGCGTCGTTGGTACGTACGAGGGACTTGCGAGCAGCGTTCAGCTCCGCAGTCCGTCCTTGCGGAAACGTAACGACGTGCAACGCACCTGTGACAGCGGGAGGACCAACAGCCGTGGGCGTGACCGAACCAGCACCGCCGGCACCACCTTCGGTGCACGAGGGGATCCTGCGCCGGCAGTCGCTGCGCGAGTCGGCCGCCCGTACCTATGCGCGGTCACTGCCGATCGTGCCGGTACGGGCCCGCGGGATGACCATTGAAGGCGCGGACGGACGGCGCTATCTCGACTGTCTCTCCGGAGCGGGCACGCTGGCCCTCGGGCACAACCATCCGGTCGTTCTGGAAGCGATCAAGAAGGTCATCGACTCGGGTGCGCCGCTGCACGTCCTCGACCTGGCAACCCCGGTCAAGGACGCCTTCACCACGGAACTGTTCGCCACACTCCCACCGCAGTTCGCCGACAACGCCCGGATCCAGTTCTGCGGGCCGGCCGGTACGGACGCGGTCGAAGCGGCCTTCAAACTGGTTCGTGCCGCGACCGGGCGCAGTGGGCTCCTCGCCTTCACCGGCGCCTACCACGGGATGACGGCGGGAGCCCTCGCGGCCTCGGGCGGCGCCGAGGACGTCCGGGTCACCCGGCTTCCCTTTCCGCAGGACTACCGCTGCCCCTTCGGTATCGGCGGTGAACGGGGGGCCGAGGTCGCCGCGCGGTGGACCGAGAATCTCCTGGACGATCCCAAGGGCGGAGCGCCGGCGCCGGCCGGAATGATCCTTGAACCGGTACAGGGGGAGGGCGGCGTGAACCCCGCCCCCGACGGCTGGATGCGCCGGATGCGTGAGATCACCGCAGCACGGTCCATCCCCTTGATCGCCGACGAGGTCCAGACGGGCGTCGGTCGGACCGGCGCCTTCTGGGCAGTCCAGCACAGCGGGATCGTCCCCGACGTGATGGTGCTGTCCAAGGCCATCGGCGGCTCCCTCCCGCTAGCCGTGATCGTCTACCGCTCCGAACTCGACACCTGGCAGCCGGGCGCCCACGCAGGCACCTTCCGCGGCAACCAACTCGCGATGGCCGCCGGCACGGCCACTCTGGCCTACGTTCGCGAGAACCGGCTCGCCGAGCGCGCCGCGACGCTGGGCGCCTGCATGCTTGCCCGCCTCCAGGCACTGGCCGTTGACCACCCGTGCATCGGAGATGTCCGCGGACGGGGCCTGATGATCGGAGTGGAACTCGTCGACCCCCAGGCCGGTACGCCCACCGACGGTACCGACGGCGGCCCCGAAGCACCGCCCGACCCGGTCCTCGCCTCCGCAGTGCAGCAGGAATGCCTGCGCCGCGGCCTCATCGTCGAACTCGGCGGACGCCACTCCGCCGTTGTACGGCTGCTCCCTCCCCTCACGCTCACCGACGAACAGGCAACAGCGGTCGTCGAACGCCTCGCCGATGCCCTGGAAGCAGCCGAGCGCGCGCCGCACCGCCGAACCATGACCGGGTCGGCTCGCTGACCCCGGACACCCTCACAAGGAAGACCGCCGTGAACCCCACCCCCGCGCCCGAGGCCGACGGCCCTCCCACCGGCCAGCAGCGAGGACAGGCCGGGCCCGTCGGCCGACTCGCAGTCGAGCAGACGACCGTGCCGCGCCAGAAGGCCGCGCCTTACGGCGACCGGCGCCCCCTGCAGGTACCACCGATCGTCGCAGGACCGGCCGATCTGCTCGATCACCCGGATCCGCTCATGGCCGCAGACACGGCAGGTGTCGAGAACCTGCTGCGCTGCTGGGTCCGGGAGAACGACCTGCCCCGACCGGACCGGGCCACCTTGCGCATTCCGCTGCCCGCCAGCGGGACCGCTCTGCTCGTCCCCGTCGTCTACTGGTCCGTCACGGGATGGCACCGCTTCGGCCTGCCCGCTCTGGAGAGCGCACCCGACGGCGCGCCGACCACCGATGCCGTCACGGTCGCGGCCCTCCTGGGCCGCGAGGCAGATCGGAACGAGGGCGCCGACATGGTGGCCAGAGTCGCCGACTCGGTACGCCGCACGGCGGGATTCATCGCCGAGCGGCGTCGTACACCTACCGCTCCCGCGGACGCCGACCTCTTTCTCACCGCCGAGCAGTCACTTCTGCTCGGGCACCCCCTGCACCCCAGCCCCAAGAGCCGCGAAGGACTCTCCGAGGCCGAATCCCGCCTCTACTCACCCGAGTTGCACGGCTCCTTCCCGTTGCACTGGATGGCTGTCGACCGCTCCGTGCTGGCCACCGAGTCCTCCTGGACGGAGGGAGGCCGCCCCGTGCCGGCCGAAGACCTGGTGGCCCAGCACGCGGAGGGACTGCATCTGCCCCCGAACACCGCACCGATGCCGCTCCACCCCTGGCAGGCCCGCGAACTGAGCCATCGACCCGAAGTCGCAGCGCTGCTCGATGCGAAGCTCCTCCACGACCTGGGACCGCACGGCAAGCGCTGGTATCCCACCTCCTCCGTCCGGACCGTCCACCAGCCCGGTGCCGACGTCATGCTCAAGCTCTCCCTCGGCGTACGCATCACCAACTCCCGGCGTGAGAACCTCCGCAAGGAGCTCCACCGAGGGGTGGAGGTCCATCGGCTGCTCCGCAGCGGACTCGCCACGCAGTGGCACGCCGTCCACCCCGGCTTCGACATCGTCCGCGACCCCGCGTGGCTCGCCGTCGACGCGCCGGACGGCGAGCCCGTCCTCGGCCTCGATGTCATGCTGCGCCACAACCCGTTCCACCCGCTCGACGATGCGGTGTGCATCGCCGGCCTCACGGCCCCGCGCCCCTGGCCCGACCGGCCAGGCATGCACTCGCGCCTCGCCGATGTCGTCGTCCGCCTCGCCGCAGCCACCGGCAGAACCAAGGGAGCCGTCGCCGCCGAGTGGTTCCTGCGCTACCTCGACCGCGTCGTACGCCCCGTGCTCTGGCTCGACGCCACAGCAGGCGTCGCCCTCGAAGCCCACCAGCAGAACACGCTGGTGCTGCTCGACGCCCACGGCTGGCCCGTCGGCGGCCGCTATCGGGACAACCAGGGCTACTACTTCCGCGAGTCCCATCGCGCGGCACTCGAGACCAGGCTCCCGGGCATCGGAACGGACAGCGACACCTTCGTCTCCGACTCGGTCACGGATGAGCGCTTCGCCTACTACCTCGGCATCAACAACCTCTTCGGTCTCATCGGAGCCTTCGGTGCCCAGCACCTCGCCGATGAGCAGGTGCTGATCGCCGCGCTCCGCCGCTTCCTCCGCGGAGTCACCGGCCTCGGCTCCCCGCTTCCCGCGCAGCTGCTGGAGCAGCCGAACCTACGGTGCAAGGCCAACCTGCTGACCCGGCTGCACGGCCTGGACGAACTAGTCGGTCCGGTCGACACCCAGTCCGTCTACGTCACCATCGCCAACCCCCTTTTCGACTGAGGGAACATGACCCCCGCCTGAACTGCTGAGAGGAGAGGCATCACCGTGCCTCCCGCCGATGCGCACACCGGCGCCGGAACCGGCCCTGCCTCCCAAGCCGGTACGGGCGCCGAGGACACCCTGGACCTGCAGCTCTCCGACGAATTCCTCGCCCTGTTCGGGGAAGACAAACCGGCAACGGCAACGCCGCCCCCCGCTCCGCCGCTCGACGGACCCCTGTCCCTGAAGGAGTCCTTGGCCCGGGGCGGACCCACGTCGACCGAGGGGGAGGACGTGAGCACAGGCACGGTCGCAGGCGTACACCCGAACCCGGGCGCGAACACCCGTGGCGTCATGAGCAGGCTGGAGAATTCCGACCTGCTCGACAACCCGGCCGAGTGGAGACCGGTCACCACACCGGCCGGAGTGTTTCAGCTGGTCCCCGTACGAATGGAACGCGATCTCGCGGTGATCAGCCGCTGGATGAACGACCCCGCAGTCGCCGCGTTCTGGGAACTGGGCGGGACAGACGCCGTCACTGCCGCCCACCTGCGCCCCCAACTCGACGGCGACGGACGCAGCGTCCCCTGCCTGGGTGTGCTGTCCGGCATCCCCATGAGCTACTGGGAGATCTACCGTGCGGACCTCGACCCGCTGGCGCGTCACTACCCTGCCCGACCGCATGACACCGGAATCCACCTCCTCATCGGTGGCGTGACCAACCGCGGGCGCGGCATCGGGACCACCCTGCTCCGGGCCGTCTCCGACCTCGTACTCGACAACCGTCCGCAGTGCGCGCGCGTCGTCGCGGAACCTGACCTGCGCAACACCCCCTCCGTCTCGGCTTTTCTGAGCGCCGGCTTCCGGTTCTCCGCAGAAGTCGAACTCCCCGACAAGCAAGCCGCTCTGATGATCCGCGACCGAGCCCACCGAGCCCAGCTGTGATCGACCTGCTGCATTACTTACACCGCTCGCACCCCATCGGTTCCGTCCCGAGGAGTCCCCGTGCCGCCATATCCGTCGAACCATGAATCAGCGGACTCGCCCGAACTGCTCAGCACTCCAGAGCTGAACCGGACGGTCTGGGACAGAGTCGCCACTCGGCTGCTCGCGAAAATGCTCGGCGAGTTCGCGTACGAGGAAGTCATCGAGCCGGCCCTTCAGCCCGGCGGGAGCGGCACCTACACCCTCGCGCTGGACGACGGCGCAACCCTGAGCTTCCGAGCCGGACGAGGCGTCTACGGCAGCTGGCATGTCGCCCCCGACTCGATGCGCGCAAGCGATCGGGACGCCCCTGCCGGGACCGGCGAGGACGGGAGCACCCGGACCGTCCCCTTCCATGATCCGCTGCAGTTCCTCGCCCGCGCCCGGCGCCTGCTCCACCTCGACGGAGCCACCCTCGGCCACCTCATCCGAGAGATCACCACCACGCTCGCCGCCGATGCCCGGCTGGATCACACCACCTTCACCGCAGCCCGACTCGCCGACCTCGAATATGCGGAACTCGAAGGACACCAGACCGGCCACCCCTGGCTCGTCGCCAACAAGGGACGCCTCGGCTTCTCCGCCGCCGACGCCTCGCGCTTCACCCCCGAAGCCCGCAGACCGGTCAGACTGCCGTGGATCGCTGTCAGCACCCGGATCGGCGGCTACCGGGGGGTGACCGGCCTCGCCACCCCCGAGCAGCTCTACGCACAGGAACTGGACGCCTCGGTACGCGCATCCTTCGCCGCCGAGCTCCGCGCCCGCGATCTCGACCCCAGCGCCTACCTCTTCCTTCCCGTGCATCCCTGGCAGTGGGACGAGTGGATCGTTCCGCTGTTTGCACCGGCCATCGCCGCAGGCGACATCGTTCCGCTGCACACCGACGACGACCTCCGGCTGCCGCAGCAGTCCATCCGTACGTTCACCAATCTGGGGCGCCCCGACCGGCATACCGTCAAACTGCCTCTGTCGATCCTCAACACGCTGGTCTGGCGAGGCCTCCCGACCGAGCGCACGCTCGCGGCCCCCGCCGTCACCACCTGGGTCCAGGGCCTGCGTGACCGTGACCCGTTTCTGCGTGACACCTGCGGCGTCATCCTGCTCGGCGAGGTGGCCTCCGTGACCGTCGAGCATCCGCTCTACGACCATCTTCCTGAGGCGCCGTACCAGTTCAAGGAGATCCTCGGCGCGATCTGGCGCGAGCCGCTCCATCCCCGGCTCATGCCCGGCGAGCGCGCCCGGACCCTCGCCTCACTGCTCCACACGGATCCGCAGGGCCGCGCCTTCACCGCCGAGCTCGTGACCCGCTCGGGTCTGACCCCCACCGCATGGCTGACCCGGCTCTTCGCGGCGCTGCTCCCGCCCCTGCTGCACTTCCTCTACCAGTACGGAACGGTCTTCTCCCCGCACGGAGAGAACGCCATCGTCGTCTTCGACGACCAGGACGTGCCCGTACGGCTCGCGATCAAGGACTTCGTCGACGACGTGAACATCAGCGCCCAGCCGCTGCCCGAGCACGCGGCGATGCCGGAAGACGTGCGCGGCATCCTGCTCACCGAGGAGCCCGGGTTCCTCACCCAGTTCATCCACTCGGGGCTCTTCGTCGGCGTCTTCCGCTTCCTCTCCCGCCTCTGCGAGGAACAGTTGGGGGTCCCGGAGGCCGAATTCTGGTCACTTGTGCGGGCCGAAATCCTGCGACACCACGCCCGCTTTCCCGAGCTGAAGGAGAGGTTCGAGATGTTCGACATGCTGACGCCGCGCATCGAGCGCCTCTGCCTGAACCGCAACCGCCTGTATCGGGACGGTTACCGCGACCGATCCGAGCGCCCGCACGCCGCCGTCCATGGCACCGTTCCGAACCCGCTCCACCCCTCCGCATGAGTCCGGGAGTGATCGCCGTTGTCAGTGGTGCCCCGTAGGCTGGTCACGCTATGACAAAGCCATCCCTCCCCGAGCTCCTGCACGCTGCCGTGACCGCCGTCGGCGGTACGGAGCGGCCTGGCCAGGCCGCCATGGCCGAGGCTGTTGCCGAGGCCGTCGACGACAATTCCCATCTGCTCGTCCAGGCCGGCACGGGCACGGGCAAGTCCCTCGGCTACCTGGTGCCCGCACTGGCACACGGGGAGCGGGTCGTGGTCGCCACTGCGACCCTGGCGCTGCAGCGCCAGCTCGTGGAGCGCGACCTTCCGCGCACGGTCGACGCACTGCACCCGCTGCTGCGCCGCCGGCCCCAGTTCGCGATGCTCAAGGGGCGCTCGAACTATCTCTGTCTGCACCGGCTCCACGAAGGAGTGCCGCAGGAAGAGGAGGAGGGGCTCTTCGATCAGTTCGAGGCTGCGGCTCCGTCGAGCAAGCTCGGCCAGGATCTGCTGCGGCTGCGGGACTGGTCGGACGAGACCGAGACCGGCGACCGCGACGACCTCGCCCCGGGCGTCTCCGACCGGGCCTGGGCGCAGGTCTCCGTCTCCTCCCGGGAATGCCTGGGCGCCAGCAAGTGCGCGTACGGCGCGGAGTGCTTTGCGGAGATGGCCCGCGAGCGCGCCAAGCTCGCCGATGTCGTCGTCACGAACCACGCACTGCTCGCCATCGACGCGATCGAGGGCGCTCCGGTTCTCCCGCAGCACGAGGTGCTGATCGTCGACGAAGCCCATGAGCTGGTCTCCAGAGTCACCGGAGTGGCTACTGGAGAGCTCACGCCCGGCCAGGTGAACAGGGCGGTGCGCCGTGCGACGAAGCTGGTCAACGAGAAGGCCGCCGACGCCCTGCAGACCGCGTCGGAGGGGTTCGAGCGGGTGATGGAGCTGGCGCTCCCCGGCCGCCTGGAAGAGGTCCCCGAGGACCTCGGCTACGCACTGATGGCGCTCCGGGACGCCGCTCGCACGGTGATCTCGGCACTGGGGTCCACCCGGGACAAGTCCGTCCAGGACGAGGACGCCGTCCGCAAGCAGGCGCTGGCATCGGTGGAGACCATCCACGGTGTTGCCGAGCGGATCACCCAGGACTCCGAGTACGACGTCGTCTGGTACGAGCGCCACGACCGTTTCGGTGCATCCGTCCGTGTTGCCCCGCTCTCCGTCTCCGGCCTGCTGCGCGAGAAGCTCTTCGCCGACCGCTCGGTCGTACTCACCTCGGCCACGCTCAAGCTCGGCGGCGACTTCAACGGGGTGGGGGCTTCGCTGGGACTGGCCCCCGAGGGCACCGCGGGCGACGACATCCCGCAGTGGAAGGGCCTCGATGTCGGATCGCCGTTCGACTACCCCAGGCAGGGCATCCTGTACGTCGCCAGGCACCTGGCCACGCCCGGCCGGGAGGGCTCCCGCACCGACATGCTGGACGAGCTCGCCGAACTGGTGGAGGCCGCCGGCGGGCGCACCCTCGGGCTCTTCTCCTCCATGCGGGCGGCGCAGGCCGCCGCCGAGGAGCTGCGCGGCCGGCTCGACAAGACGATCCTGCTGCAGGGCGAGGAGACACTCGGGGAGCTGATCAAGAACTTCGCGGCTGACCCCGAGACCTGCCTCTTCGGCACGCTCTCGCTCTGGCAGGGCGTCGATGTCCCCGGGTCGAGCTGTCAGCTGGTGATCATGGACCGGATCCCGTTCCCCCGCCCTGACGACCCGCTGATGAGCGCACGCCAGAAGGCGGTTGAGGAGGCGGGCGGCAATGGGTTCATGGCTGTCGCGGCGACCCATGCCGCGCTGCTGATGGCGCAGGGCGCCGGCCGTCTCGTCCGGGCCACGGGAGACAAGGGAGTGGTCGCGGTGCTCGACCCGAGGCTGGCCAATGCCCGGTACGGGAGCTATCTCCGGGCCTCGCTGCCCGACTTCTGGTACACGACGGACCGCAACCAGGCGCGTCGCTCACTCGCGGCGATCGACGCCGTCGCCAAGGCCAACGAGCAGTGATCCCGAACGCGCCTGGGACCCCTGCTCGTCCTTGGTGACCACCACCGCTCCGGGAAGCGTTTCGACGGTTCAGACGCACAGGCAGGGCCCCGGGATCGGCGCAGTTGATCCCGGGGCCCGGTCGGAACCGACGAGCTTCACACCCGCCGCAGCACCGCCACGACCTTGCCGAGGATGGTCGCCTCGTCGCCAGGGATCGGCTGGTATGCGGAGTTGTGCGGGAGCAGCCATACATGACCGTCCTCCCGCTTGAAGCGCTTGACCGTCGCTTCGCCGTCCAGCATGGCGGCCACGATGTCGCCGTTCTCCGCGACGGGCTGACGGCGCACGGTGACCCAGTCGCCGTCGCAGATCGCCGCCTCGATCATCGAGTCACCGACGACCTTCAGGACGAACAGCTCGCCGTCCCCGACCAGCTGGCGGGGGAGCGGAAATACGTCCTCGACCGATTCCTCGGCGAGGATCGGCCCGCCGGCCGCGATCCGGCCGACCAGTGGCACATACGAAGCGGCGGGCTTGCCGGTCGTGTCGGTCTGCTGCGTGCTGGGCTGGTCCGAACCACGGACCTCGTACGCCCGGGGGCGGTGAGGGTCGCGGCGCAGGAAGCCCTTGCGCTCCAGGGCCATCAGCTGATGGGCGACGGAGGACGTGCTGGACAGCCCCACCGCCTGTCCGATCTCCCGCATCGAGGGCGGGTATCCCCGGCGCTGCACCGAGTCCCGGATGACCTCGATCACTCGCCGCTGCCGGTCCGTGAGCCCCGAGCTGTCCGCTCGGATTCCTGGAGGTCGGCCGGGGAGCGAGCGCGCTGGGCGCGCTGGCTCTGGCCCCTCCGTGTTCCTGACTGAGTCATTCATGGCATGCACCGGCTCGAGTCGGCTCTGGGAGCGGTCCTGGGCAGTGATGGTGGCACTGTCTGCGGTGGTGGTCACGTCGGCCCCTCTCGAATGTTCTCCCTAGCTGGACAACGGTAGTAGCTTTCGAAAGGTTGCGCCAAACACACGTTCGAGTGAAAAACGAATAAAAGCCTGTGCCGTGTTCACCGCTGGGTGTATGAGCGAAGCCTGGGTCTGATGCTCGCCGGGCACGGGCGGGTTCGACGTGTGCCATGTGCGACCGGCAATTCGGACCATTACGGTAGCGTCCGCGGCTGCGACGCCGCCACGCGGGGTGGTCTCCCGGTCGTCGTTCCGGTCTGGCGTCGAGCGCCCCGCGATCCGGGCGGTCGCGCGTGTCCCGTAATCTCGTATGCGGTCGTACGCTGCCTGCAGGCCGCCCGGGACGCGCGACACGCACTAGGGCCGAATGTGCGACCAAACCCAAGATCTAGTGGTTGGATTGTTCCAGCTGCCCAGAAGTTGTGGTCCCTGGTCGATTGAGACCGTGACCATCACCTATGCTTGTGGCTGCTTCGAGGGTCCCTGGCGGGACCCTGAGAGGCTATTCAGTCGTGCTGTGAAGGAGGGTTGGGAGCCATGCACTGCCCCTTCTGCAGGCACCCCGACAGCCGGGTCGTCGACAGTCGCACCACCGATGACGGCACGTCGATCCGCCGTCGCCGTCAGTGCCCCGACTGCTCCCGCCGTTTCACGACGGTGGAGACCTGCTCGCTGATGGTGGTGAAGCGCAGCGGAGTCACCGAACCCTTCAGTCGTACCAAGGTCATCTCCGGCGTGCGCAAGGCATGCCAGGGGCGACCTGTCACCGAGGACGCCCTCGCCAAGCTCGGCCAGCGGGTCGAGGAGGCGGTGCGCGCCACCGGAAGTGCCGAGCTGACCACCCACGACGTGGGTCTGGCCATACTCGGCCCCCTGCAGGAACTCGACCTCGTCGCATACCTGCGCTTCGCGTCCGTGTACCGGGCGTTCGACACACTCGAAGACTTCGAGGCTGCCATCGTGGAACTCCGCGAGCGGCGGCCTCCCGTGGAGGGATGCGGGACCGGCGAGACTTCGGCGGTCCCCGTTCCCGCCGTCGCCGCCGACTGAGCGACACCGGCTGATCGACACAGGTCTGTGGATCAGCGGTAGGGCGGCCAGATAGATCTGCTCCGGGTGCCGTGCGCGGCGTCCGAAGCATCAGACACAGATTGTGCCCCGGGAAGTTCTGGGCACTTCAGGGCGTTTTTGCCCACATATGGGAGGCGGCATGACAGAGACGGCGAGCGGCCCGGCACGAGGTTCCCGAGCCAAGGGAGCCAAGTCGACTGCGACCAAGCAGGGCCTGCGTATCGACCGCATCCACACCACCCCCGGCGTGCATCCGTACGACGAGGTGGCGTGGGAGCGCCGTGACGTCGTCATGACCAACTGGCGCGACGGCTCGATCAACTTCGAGCAGCGTGGCGTCGAGTTCCCCGACTTCTGGTCGGTGAACGCGGTCAACATCGTCACCAGCAAGTACTTCCGCGGAGCTGTCGGCACGCCGCAGCGCGAGACAGGTCTGCGACAGCTGATCGACCGGATCGTGAAGACGTACCGGAAGGCGGGCGAGGACTACAACTACTTCGCCTCTCCGGCCGACGCCGAGATCTTCGAGCACGAGGTGGCGTACGCCCTCCTGCACCAGATCTTCAGCTTCAACTCGCCGGTCTGGTTCAACGTCGGCACGCCCCAGCCGCAGCAGGTCTCCGCCTGCTTCATCCTGGCTGTCGACGACTCCATGGAGTCGATCCTCGACTGGTACAAGGAAGAGGGCATGATCTTCAAGGGCGGCTCCGGCGCCGGCCTGAACCTCTCCCGCATCCGCTCCTCCAAGGAGCTGCTGTCCTCCGGTGGCAACGCCTCCGGTCCTGTCTCCTTCATGCGCGGCGCCGACGCGTCCGCCGGAACGATCAAGTCCGGTGGCGCCACCCGTCGTGCGGCCAAGATGGTCATTCTCGACGTCGACCACCCCGACATCGAGAACTTCATCGAGACCAAGGTCAAGGAGGAGGAGAAGAT
Source organism: Streptomyces sp. NPDC005181 (assembly GCF_040608395.1). Classification (NCBI taxonomy): domain Bacteria; kingdom Bacillati; phylum Actinomycetota; class Actinomycetes; order Kitasatosporales; family Streptomycetaceae; genus Streptomyces; species Streptomyces sp. NPDC005181. The sequence goes on along the minus strand of NZ_JBEXID010000013.1, from coordinate 68,083 downwards.
CCGCGCCCTGCGCGACGCGGGCTTCGACATGGACCTGGGCGGCGACGACATCACGTCCGTCCAGTACCAGAACGCCAACAACTCGGTCCGTGTGAACGACGAGTTCATGAAGGCCGTGGAGTCCGGCGGCAAGTTCGGGCTGCGCGCCCGGATGACCGGTGACGTCATCGAGGAGGTCGAGGCCAAGTCCCTCTTCCGCAAGATGGCCGAGGCCGCCTGGGCCTGCGCCGACCCCGGCATCCAGTACGACGACACGATCAACCAGTGGCACACCTGCCCCGAGTCCGGCCGGATCAACGGCTCGAACCCGTGCAGCGAGTACATGCACCTGGACAACACGTCGTGCAACCTGGCCTCGCTGAACCTGATGAAGTTCCTCAAGGACGACGGCAAGGGCAACCAGTCCTTCGAGTCCGAGCGCTTCGCCAATGTCGTCGAGCTCGTCATCACCGCGATGGACATCTCCATCTGCTTCGCCGACTTCCCGACGCAGAAGATCGGCGAGAACACCCGCGCGTTCCGCCAGCTCGGCATCGGTTACGCCAACCTCGGCGCCCTGCTGATGGCGACCGGCCACGCGTACGACAGCGACGGCGGCCGCGCCCTCGCCGGTGCCATCACGTCGCTGATGACCGGTACCTCGTACAAGCGCTCCGCCGAGCTCGCCGCGGTCGTCGGCCCGTACGAGGGCTACGCCCGCAACGCCGAGCCGCACCAGCGCGTCATGAAGCAGCACGCCGACGCCAACACCGCGGGCGTCCACATGGACGACCTGGACAACCCGATCTGGGCCGCCGCCACGGAGGCCTGGCAGGACGTCATCCGTCTCGGCGCGAAGAACGGTTTCCGCAACGCGCAGGCCTCGGTCATCGCGCCCACCGGCACCATCGGTCTCGCGATGTCCTGCGACACCACCGGCCTCGAGCCCGACCTGGCCCTGGTCAAGTTCAAGAAGCTGGTCGGCGGCGGCTCGATGCAGATCGTCAACGGCACCGTCCCGCAGGCCCTGCGCCGCCTGGGCTACCAGGAGGAGCAGATCGAGGCGATCGTCGCCCACATCGCCGAGCACGGCAATGTGATCGACGCCCCCGGTCTGAAGGCCGAGCACTACGAGGTCTTCGACTGCGCGATGGGCGAGCGCTCCATCTCCGCAATGGGGCACGTGCGCATGATGGCGGCCATCCAGCCGTGGATCTCCGGCGCACTCTCGAAGACGGTGAACCTGCCGGAGACGGCCACCGTCGAGGACGTCGAAGAGGTCTACTTCGAGGCGTGGAAGATGGGCGTCAAGGCGCTCGCCATCTACCGCGACAACTGCAAGGTCGGCCAGCCCCTCTCCGCCAAGACCAAGGCGAAGGAGAAGGCAGAGGTCACCACCAGGGCCGAGCAGACCATCCGTACCGCGGTCGAGAAGGTTGTCGAGTACCGCCCGGTCCGCAAGCGCCTCCCCAAGGGGCGTCCCGGTATCACCACCTCCTTCACGGTGGGCGGCGCCGAGGGCTACATGACCGCCAATTCCTACCCGGACGACGGTCTCGGTGAGGTCTTCCTGAAGATGTCCAAGCAGGGCTCCACCCTCGCGGGCATGATGGACGCCTTCTCCATCGCCGTCTCGGTCGGTCTGCAGTACGGCGTCCCGCTGGAGACGTACGTCTCGAAGTTCACCAACATGCGCTTCGAGCCGGCCGGCATGACGGACGACCCGGACGTGCGGATGGCGCAGTCGATCGTCGACTACATCTTCCGCCGCCTGGCGCTGGACTTCCTGCCCTTCGAGACCCGCTCGGCACTCGGCATCCACTCGGCCGAGGAGCGTCAGCGTCACCTCGACACCGGTTCGTACGAGCCGTCCCTCGACGACGAGCTGGACGTCGAGGGCCTGGCCCAGTCCGCCCCGATCCGGACGGAGCCGCTCAAGGCGGTCGCTCCTCCGCAGGAGGCCGAGATGCCCGCCCCGAGGACGGCGCACACCTCGGCGGAGCTTGTCGAGATGCAGCTGGGCATCAGCGCGGACGCGCCGCTCTGCTTCTCCTGCGGCACGAAGATGCAGCGCGCCGGGTCCTGCTACATCTGCGAGGGCTGCGGCTCGACCAGCGGCTGCAGCTGATCGCACTGCTGATCCGGCTGAGGACCGATCCGGCTGAGGCCGGTATCGGCACGGCTCTGCCGAAGAGCTGATCGGCATGACGGGGCGGGGAGTTGACCTTCGGGCCGGCTCCCCGCCCTGTTGCGTGCCGAGGCGTCACGTTCCGGGTGTGCGGCTTCCCATCGTCGCGGCGAATGAACCGGGGTCGCCGTCGAAGCCCCGGACCGCCCCATGGAACTCCCAGCCGCCCGAGCCGTCCCGGACGAACTCGGCGACCGTCGCCGCGGTGGCGCCGCCGACCGAGGAGAAGTCGTCCTCCGCCAGATTCTTGTAGCCCTCACGGATCTGGACGCCGGTGCTCGCTATGTCGTCGAAGGTCCTTCGGCCGTCCCGCTGCTGAATGGCGACCCCGACCACGACCCGGGCGTACGCGGTCGACAGCCGGTTCAGTTCCAGAGTCATCACCTCGTCGAAACCGAGCCCCTGGCCGGTCCTGCTGTCGCGGTTCAGCAGGATGGTGCCGTCCGGCGAACGGCTGTCGAAGTGCACGAGATACGCAGGGCTGCCGTACGGCTCGTCCGCCGGGTAGGTACCGGCGATGATGTCGAGGTCATGGGCGGGGGTGCCTGGACGACTTGGGTCCCATTTGAGCCTGACTTCGACCTTCGCGAGGTCCTTGTTGGGCGTACTCATCGGACTTCCCTCCCTGCCGCTGGACCGCCGGACCGGTCGTACCACCCGATCATGTCCGTAACCGTCCGTGGATCCAACCGGCTTGGTCCCGGGCGACGGAATCGGGCCAATGTCGATTCCCGCGCAGTTCAGTGCGGGATACGGCGCGGCGGACGCTGCCTGACCTCCTCGCGGAAGAGCTCGATCGCGCTGCTGACCTGGCGCATCAGGTGGGTGTGCTCGATGCGGTCGAGGTACAGACAATTGCGGGCCAGCCCCTCCAGCTCGAAGGCGAAGCAGAGCGACATCAACGGGTTGATGAACAGCTCGCTGCCTCGGGTGCGTGAGGTGAACTGGACGTCCCCGAAAGCTCCCTGGACCGCCGCCGCGATCGATCCGTTGACGATGCTCGGGTGGTCGGGGGTGTGCTTCTGGGCATGGGCGACCGCGTCGACGAAGAGCGCGCCCTCGCGGGTCGTACGGGAGACGGAGAAGGCGCCCAGGCAGGCCCCGTCGCGTTCCAGCGCTGCGATGTTCTCCAGGACGAGTCCGTGACTCACCCCGTGATATGCGTCGATGCCGAAGCCGATGGAGACAACGAGGCGCTCAGGTACGTCGATTCCGGCAAGCGCCGCGACGCTGGTGACGTCCTCCTCCGGGGTGCCGAGCCCGGATTCGTCGCCACGCATCAGGATGTCCGTACCGCCGTCGACGAGGACGACCGCGTCGATGTCGTACTGCTCGATCAGTGCCCGGTATGCGGCCCGCAGAGGCTGTACTCCCACCCGCGCGAAGGCGTGCACGGTGCTCGGGTAGTCATGCAGTTCGAGCCACTGGGCGAGGGTGCGTTCCGGGAAGTACGGCTGGTGGAGGGATGTTTCGGGGGTGATGACCGCGAGGTCGGGCGCGAGCCATGCATCGACGGGAAGCCCTTCGAGAGCGCTGAACGAGAGATTGGCGAGCCGGACGCCCTTGCCCTGATGCAGCAGGGAGAGCGCCACCGGAAGTCCCGCGTAGATGTCGAAGCCGCCGCCCGCCCCGGCGACAAGGATGCGTTCCGCGGAGTCGAGGCGGGCGAACAGCGGGTTGGCGAACAGAGCGTTGGTGGGCGGGGTCGTCATGGAGATCATTCTGCGATTCACGGCGCCTGGTTCGGACGTACTCCGTCAGAGCGTGACCCGCGCCACGTTCGGCGCCGTACGATGGCGCGGTGCTGGTCAAGTGGATTCGCTGCACCGTGAGGGACCGCCGCGGTTTCGAGCGGGGGCAGCGAAAGTGGGCGGGGCTGCTCGGTGAGCCGGGGTTCAGGGGACAGGGGGGTGGCTGGAGCCGGGGGCGACCGGAGGTTGCCCATGTGTTCGCGTTCTGGGAGAATCGGGTCTTCTACGACTCGTTCATGGCGCGTGCGCACGACCGGCTGGCTGCCGCACAGTCCGGAACGTACAGCGACATCCAGGTCAAGCTGTTCGACCACCGCTTCGATGTGAAGACCGGCTTCGAGCCGCACTTCACCGATGCGGATGTGGTCAGAGTGGCGCACAGCAGGGTGCACGAGGACCGGGTCGACCACTTCGCCCTCATGCAGGAGAGGGTGTGGAATCCGGCGATGGCCGGCTCTCCCGGCATGCTGCGTGGGGTGTTCGGTGAAGCGCCGGGGCACGAGTTCCTGGTGCTGTCGATGTGGCAGTCGAGTGCCGAGCGCGGCAAGTACCGGCCGGGGGGTGTGGAAAGGCTCTCGCAGCGGGCACGGACCGAGGACGATGTAGCGGCCCTGGCGGGGGACGTCGTGCAGCTCGAGCCGTCCTGGACGGTGTGATCCGCTGGTATCTCGGGCCGGCCCCTGATCGGCGAGGCGGGGGTGTGCGGGACTTCCTCCGGATCTGCTCGCCGGCAACATGCGGCGGGTGGAGTCCGGACAATTGCTCGAATGGTCCGGACCCGATCTAGGGTCTTCACATGGCACGACCACAACGCATTGTCCTCGTCCGGCACGGCGAGTCCGAGGGCAATGCCGACGACACGGTGTACGAGCGTGAACCCGACCATGCATTGAGGCTCACCGCGACGGGGTTGCGGCAGGCCAGGGAGACGGGGGTACGGCTGCGCGCTCTCTTCGGCGGGGAGCGGGTCAGTGTGTACGTGTCGCCTTACCGCCGCACGCACGAGACCTTCAGGTCCCTCGGGCTCGACCTGGAGCGTGTGCGGGTGCGCGAGGAACCGCGGCTGCGCGAACAGGACTGGGGGAACTGGCAGGACCGGGACGACGTAAGACTGCAGAAGGCTTATCGGGACGCGTACGGGCACTTCTTCTACCGCTTCGCGCAGGGGGAGTCCGGCGCCGATGTGTACGACCGAGTCGGGGCATTTCTGGAGAGCCTGCACCGGAGCTTCGAGGAGCCCGACCATCCGCCCAACGTTCTGCTGGTCACTCATGGACTGACGATGCGGTTGTTCTGCATGCGGTGGTTCCACTGGTCGGTGGCCGAATTCGAGTCACTGTCCAACCCCGGCAACGGAGAGACGCGGATGCTGATACTCGGCGAGGACGGGCGGTACACACTTGACCGACCGTTCGAGCGGTGGCGTACCCCTGAGCCGTACGGCATCACCGGATAGAGTGGAGAGGCGATGACCGTTGACTCCGCTTCCGCCCAACGTTTCGAACGCGCCCTGGCCAGCCTGCGGGGGCTGTCCGTGGGGGACGCCCTGGGCTCGCAGTTCTTTGTGCCCGCCAACTATCCGCTGCTGAAGCAGTGCGCATTGCCGCTGGGTCCCTGGCAATGGACCGACGACACGGAGATGGCCTGCTCCGTCCTGGCCGTGCTTGCCGGGCACAACCGTATCGACCAGGATGCGCTGGCCCACTCGTTCGCCGACCATCACGACTTCGACCGGGGATACGGCCCTGCCGTGAACCGGCTGCTGCGGCTGGTCCGGGAGGGCGGTGACTGGCGCGAGCTGGCGTCCGCGCTGTTCCAGGGCCAGGGCTCCTGGGGCAATGGGTCGGCCATGCGTATCGCACCCCTCGGCGCCTGGTACGCGGACGACCCCGAGCAGGCCACGCACCAGGCCGAGATTTCCTCGTACACCACGCATCAGCACCGCGAGGCCGTCGTGGGGGCGATGGCTGTCGCGGCGGCCGCCTCGCTCGCCGCCGCGCCCGGCGGGCCACCGACGCCGACCGATCTCCTCGACGGGGTCATCGCCCTCGTGCCGCGCAGTGCGGTCGGGGCCGGGCTGCGTCGGGCGCGTGACATGCTCGACTACAACGATGCCGGGACCGTCGCGGCGGTCCTCGGCAACGGCCGCCGTACAAGTGCACATGACACAGTGCCGTTCGCTCTCTGGTCCGCGGCACGGAGCCTCGGCGACTTCGAGCAGGCCTTCTGGGTCACCGCTCAGGCCGGTGGTGATGTCGACACGACCTGCGCAATCGTCGGCGGGGTCATCGCGGCAAGCAAGGCGGGAGCACCGCCGGCCGACTGGTCGGCACGGACGGAAGAGCTGCCGGGCTGGCTTCCCCGGCCGGGTCGCAGCTGACACGTCTCGACTGTCACGGTACTGCCACATCCCTGCCGCGCCCGTCTGAGAGCGGTACTCGGGGGCTACTCTTTCGGCCACGCCGCCGTCAATGATCATCATGACGGCCGCACGCCGAATGAGAGCCGAGGTGCTCGCGCTGCTCAGCAGCTGTGTGAGCGGAACTCGGTGGGAGGGGGTCCCATGTCCGATCACACGTCACAGCCGTCCCGGCAGCCAGAGGCACCCGAGTCGTCCCGCCCGCCGGAGGGGTCGGTGCCGCCGGAGTCTTCGACGTCGCGGGAGCCGTCGGTGGCGGTGGTGCCGTCCGAATCGCCCGGCACCTCCGCGGCACCGATGGTCCCAGGCTCCCTGGACGCCGTCCAGGAGCCGCCGAAGGTCCCGGCGTACACGCAGCAAGGGTGGCAACCGCATCCGCCACCCAACCCCTGGCAGAGCCGCAAGCAGCAGGCCGGCACGGTTGCGCGGCTGCGCCCGGCCCCGCCGGCCGCCATCCGTAACGCCACACTCTGGTCGGTCGTGGCCACCGCGCTCCTCAGCGGCCTGCTGCTGGGGGACGGCCTCGGCCCGAACCTGCTGATCGTCGCGGTTCCCGCCGCGCTCGCGGCCTTCTTCGCCGCGGAGGCCGCGGGGCGTCGGCTCCGCCCCTGGTCCGCTGTCTGGGCGCTCGGCGGTCTGACACTGCTCATCGTCCCGGCGCTCCGGGACGCGGGCTGGCCCACCTTCCTCGCCCTGGTGTCAGCCGTTGCGCTGGGCTCGCTCACCCTGCACGGCAGCCGTAGCTGGCTCGGGGTGTTCCTCGGTTCGGTGGGCCTGTTCTCCTCCGCCGTCGAGGGGCTGAGATGGGGCGGGCGAGGCGTTCGCGACCGGATGGCAGGTTCTCGCGGTCGATGGGGTGTCGCCTTCCGGTCCACCGCCGTGGCCGTTGTCCTGCTCAGCGTCTTCGGTGCGCTGTTCGCAAGCGCGGATGCCGCTTTCGCCGATGTGCTCGGCAATCTGATCCCGGATGTGTCGCTGGGCGACAGTCCCTGGCGGTTCTTCCTCTTCGTGGTCGGTCTGGTCGGTGCGCTCACTGCCGCCTACACCGCCGCCGCCCCCATCCGCTGGGACCGCATCACCGTACGGGCTGGCAAGGCCCGCGGCCGGCTGGAGTGGGCGCTTCCGCTCATCGTGCTGAATCTGCTCTTCGCCGTCTTCATCGCCATCCAGCTCACCGTGCTGCTCGGCGGATACGACAAGGTGATGGCCGAGACCGATCTCAGCTACTCCGCATACGCCCGCCAGGGGTTCTGGCAGCTGTTGTGGGCAACGCTGCTCACCCTCCTCGTGATCGCGCTCGCCCTGCGCTGGGCCCCTCGCGGTGAAGCGCGCGACCGCACTCTCGTAAGGATCGTCCTCGGCACGCTGTGCCTGCTCACGCTCGTGGTGGTGGCGTCCGCGCTGCGGCGGATGGAGCTCTACGTCGATGCGTACGGCCTGACCCGACTGCGCATATCCGTGGCCGCGGTGGAGCTGTGGCTGGGCGTGGTGCTCATCCTGATCATGGCGGCGGGCGTGTTCGGCGCGCGGCTGCTGCCGCGCGCCGTGGCGGCGAGCGCGGCCGTCGGTGTGCTCGTGTTCGGTCTGGTCTCGCCCGACGGGCTGATCGCGGAACAGAACGTTCAGCGCTACCGCAACGATCACACGATCGACATCGACTACCTCCGTGGCCTCTCGGCCGACGCCGTACCTGCCCTCGACACGCTGCCCGAACCGCTGCGGTCCTGTGCGCTCAGCGAGATCCAGCGCACGCTGCGCGCGTCCGACGCTCCCTGGTACGCCACCAGCTGGGGCGAGGCGCGGGCCCGCGACATTCTGGAGAACCGGGGCGCGAACGCTCTTGTGACGGAGTGCGCGGGACAGGGCAGGGGTGAGGACGGCGGTGATCGGGGCGGTTACGAAGACGACACCTACGACCCGTACTGATGACGACCACCACGGATGACGCCCCGTACGAACCGTATGGAACCGGATAGCTGAGCCGTGCCCGGCGATCGGGGCAGGTGCAGGCCGTACCCCTGTGGGACGGCCTGCACCTTCGCCGGGGTGCGTGCTTCTGCCTGCGCATCGGCCGGCGTTCCGGTGCCCGGTTATGCTCCAGGTCCACCTGCGGAGGCCTTGCCGCTCAGCGCATCCAGATCGCTCTTGCGTACCCGGATCACCAGCACCGCAGTCAGCAGGGCGAGCGCGACCATCGCCACCGCTGCCGTGAACGCCGTCGAAATGCCCTGCGTGAGCACCTCGTGTCCCCAAGGCGCGGGCAACTCGTGCGTCTCGGCGAACGTCGCCTTCTGCTCCGGCGTCGCCTGCGCCATGAACGACGGAATCTGCCTCTCCGCCTCGTTGCGGCTTGCCGTCCCGAAGACCGTCACCAGGATGGACAGCCCCAGCGAACCACCTACCTGCTGGCTGGCATTGAGCAGTCCGGACGCCGCACCGGCCTCATGCTGTGCGACCCCGGAGACAGCGGTCAGCGTCAGCGTGACGAAGTTCAGACCCATGCCGAAGCCGAACAGCAGCATCGGCCCCAGCACCCCGCTCGCATAGGAGCTGTCGGACGAGACGAACGTCTGCCAGAAGAGGCCGATTCCGGTGAGTGCCGAACCGGTGATCATGAACGGTTTGGGGCCGAGCACCGGCAGCAGCCGCTGCGACAGGCCTGCGCCCGTGATGATGGCGACCGTCACGGGCAGGAAGGCCAGACCGGACTCGATGGGGCTGTAGCCCAGCACGTTCTGCACGAACAGGACGATGAAAAAGAACATGCCGAACATGGCGGCGGCCAGGCTGAGCATGATGAGGTACGTCCCCGACCGGTTGCGGTCGGCGAACATCCGCAGTGGAGTGATCGGTTCCTTCGCCCGCATCTCGATGAGCACGAATGCGGCGAGGAGGACCACCGCGGCGCCGAAGGACCCCACGGTGAAGGAATCCCGCCAGCCCTCCTCGGAAGCCCGGATGAATCCGTACACCAGCGAGGCCATGCCGAGGGTCGAGGTCAGTGCGCCCGAGACGTCGAAGCGGCCGGGGTGCCTCTCGGACTCGTTGATGTACATGGGTGCCAGGAACGCGATCAGCACACCGATCGGTACGTTGACGAAGAAGACCCAACGCCAGTCGAGCCATTCGGTGAGCATTCCGCCGGCCAGCAGGCCGATCGCGCCGCCCCCCGCCGAAACTGCGGCAAAGACTCCGAACGCGCGGTTCCGCTCGGGGCCTTCGGGGAATGTGGTGGTGATCAGAGCCAGTGACGTCGGTGAGGCGATGGCTCCGCCGACGCCCTGGAGGACCCGGGCCGCGAGCAATTGCCAGGGCTCCTGGGCCAGTCCGCCCAGCAGGGAAGCAAGGGTGAAGACCAGGATTCCGGCTATGAAGACCCGGCGGCGGCCGAGGATGTCACCGGCCCTGCCGCCGAGAAGCAGCAGTCCACCGAAGGTGAGCGTGTAGGCGCTGAGAACCCAGGACAGATCGGTGGTGGAGAAGCTGAGCGCGTCCTGGATGTGCGGAAGCGCGATGTTGACGATCGTGGCATCGAGCACAACCATCAACTGACATGCGGCAATGACCGTGAGGGCGATCCCCCGTCGCCCCTGCCGTCGGGCCGCGCCCGGCGGACTCTGTGCTTCTAACTGAGAGGTTGTCACTATGGATCCCCCACAAGTGAATTAGTGAACGGAAGCGTTCACTGTCTCGTCAACGGTAGTGAGTCCCCGTCAGTGAACGCAAGCGTTCACTGAATCTGCCGTGGCCGGGATGCCGGCGGAATTGCTCGATCCGGGCCTGCTCAGTCCGATGACGACCGGTTCCGATGTGTCTCGGTCGGCCCCACGTCCTGAATCCGCCTCACCGTCCCGACCTGCCTCATCGTCCGGCCTGTTTCGATGGAGAAAAGCTGATGGTTACTTCGCGCTCGGCGGCCGCCGCTCGGCCGCCGATGGCGTCACCGCGCCGCCGCGGGCCCGTGCTGGAACGCGCGATCCTCGATGCCGCCCTGGAACAGCTGAGCACGGTGGGCTGGAACGGGCTGACGATGGAGGGCGTCGCCGCCGGGGCCCAGACAGGGAAGGCGGCGGTCTACCGGCGATGGCCCTCGAAGGAGGACCTGGTGGCCGACGCGCTGCAGACGGCGCTGCCGGCGCTGGGCGAGGCGCCCGACTTCGGCAGCGTTCGCGAAGATCTGTACCAGCTCTGCCGACGGCTGCGCGACGCCATGCTTTCCAAGCCCGGATGCGCGCTGCGCTCCGTACTTCACGAGTGCGATGCAAGCTCCGCCGAGCGGTTCCAGTCGGTGATCCTCAAAGGGGTGATCCAGCCGTCGACCGAGCTCTTCCGGGAAGTCGTCGGCCGAGGTATCGCGCGCGGCGACGTCCGCCCCGATGCCACGGGCGAGCTGTCCTTCGAAGTGATCCCAGCGATGATGATGTACCGCAGCAAGGTGTGCGGCAGCGAATGGACGGACGTGGAGCTCGCCGAAATGATCGATCAGGTCGTGGTGCCCCTGTTCCGCTCCTCCGGCAACTGAACGCGACAGCCGACGGCCGGGCCGTGAGCGCCCCGGCGGGGATGTCGCGGACGGGACAACGGTCCGGCGCCCCGGGGTGTTCTCGGCGTTCTCCTCGGCGTACGCTGGCTGGCGCCATGCCGTACGAACCACCCACGCACACCGTCGAGCGCTCACTGCGCGCTACCACTGGTGCCAAGACCGTCGCCGGTGTCGACGAGGTCGGACGCGGAGCGTGGGCGGGACCGGTCACCGTATGTGCGGCCGTCACCGGCCTCCGCAAGCCTCCCGCTGGTCTCACCGACTCCAAGCTGATCAGCCCCAAGCGCCGCGCCGAGCTGGCGCCGCTGCTCGAGGACTGGGTCACCGCCTACGGTCTCGGAGACGCCTCGCCGCAGGAGATCGACGACCTCGGGATGACCGCGGCCCTGCGCCTCGCCGCTGTCCGCGCCCTCGAAGCGCTGCCCGTGCGCCCCGACGCGGTGATACTCGACGGCAAACACGACTACCTGGGCGAACCCTGGACGGTCCGTACCGTCATCAAGGGCGACCAGTCCTGCATCGCGGTCGCGGCCGCCTCGGTGATCGCGAAGGTCCGCAGGGATGCGTTGATGGCCGAACTGGGTGCGGAATCGGGGGACTACGCCGCCTTCGCCTTCGGTGCCAACGCCGGCTACCCGTCCCCCGTGCACAGGGCCGCTCTGGAGAGGCTGGGGCCCACGCCCCACCACCGCCTCTCGTGGTCCTACCTCGACGCGCTGCCCAAGTGGCAGCACCTGAAGAAGGTCCGCTTCTCCGCCGAGGCGGCCGCACTGGAAAGCGGGGGCCAGCTCGGCTTCGACTTCTGATCGCGCATTTGTACCCCACCCGCTGATGCTCTTCGCGTCGGCGTTTGATAGACAACCATCCATGCCTCTCATCCCCGAGGAGCCTCAGATTCACGAGAGCGCCCAGGGTCCCCGCGTCACTCCGGCCGCAGGCCGTACCGCGCCGACCCCCCGTCCCGTACCCGGTCCGCGTTCCGCGGCCATGCCGCGTCCCGGTCGTCCGGGCCCCGGTCCCGCGAGGCCCGCGCCCCCGGCGCAGCGCCCGCACCCCACCGCCGGTCCCCCTCGGACGGCCCGCTCGGAGAGTCCTTCCGCGCCGCAGATCCAGCTGATCCCGGCCTCGGCCGGCGGTGCACTCGACGCCGCCGCCGAGGCAGTCGATCTACTGCTCGACTCAGGACGCGCACCGGGCGACATCCTGGTGCTCACCACCGGTGAACATCACCCGTGGGCCACGCACGAGCTCTCCTTCGGAGAGGCCGCCTACTGGGCCCAGCACGATGCCGGCGACGACGTCTTCTTCGCCGGTGCCACAGGCGCGGACCGGGTGCAGGCCCGTCCCGTGGTGATCGTCGCTGTCAACGGAGAGGCCGTTGACACCGCCGCCCGTGCGCTGCTCCTCGCGCAGGAGCGTGCCGGGGCGCTGTTGATCGTCTGCGGTGACCCGCAGCGGATCAACACCGTGCTCGGCGTCGGCGTCTGAGCTGTACGACACGTGCGACCGTGGTGACCCGGCTGCCCGACGGGGCGGCCGGGCCCGCGGCCCGGGTCAGCGGGCCGCGGTACGGCGCAGTGCCTCCGCCGACCCGCCGCCGGTGCGCAGCGGGAACGGGTCGTGCTTGCCCACCGTGTCGGCGAGAAACGACGGCGCTGACGTGGAGTTGGGCCGACGGCCGCCGCGGCCCTCGCCCAGCACCTGCCATCCGCCATGGGTCAGCGTGATGTACGCGCCGCACCGAAGGCCGTGCAGCGTGCAGGCGTCTCGCAGTCCCCACATCCACGCCCCGTCCTCCTCCGTCCACCGCTCGTCCCCTTCGCGGCAGTAGAGCAGCACCGCGGTCCGCACGGGTGTGCGGCGTCGCAGATCGTGCGGGATGACCCGGCGCAGATGCGCCAGCAGCGCGTTACGGAATTCCCAGCCGTCCGCGGCTACGGAGCGGCGGGCGAACGAGGCGCTGGCCGTGAGGCGTTCCTCATGGTCGAGCACGGCGACGACGGCAGTCGCCGGTGTCGGCCGGTGTCGGGCGTGCAGTCCGCTGACGACCTCGCGCGGGCTGCGCAGCAACGGTATGCCCGCAGCGGCCCACTCGGCCGGTTCGAGCATTCTGGCAAGGCGGTTGGCGGAGTCGGCGGACACCGAAGTGGCTGCGGACGGAGCGAATCCGAAGGTCACGGTCCTCCCTTCGCATACGCGCCCACGGTGCGGGCAGGGTCGGATGGGGGCGCACCGCGGCACAGCCCTTCCGGGCCGCGAAAGGACCGTGCGGGGAGCGAGTTCAATTCTCCCTGGCGTATCGGCAGGCGGCAACGAGCAATTGGTGAGGCTGACGGGAATCAGCCGGAATGACACGGATATCCCTGCCCAGATCGTGGACGGATGACGCCCCGTGTCACGCCTGAACAGCGAGGACCAGCGGAAACACGCCCTCTGCACCGGCCCGGCGCAGCAGCCGGGATGCCACGGCGAGTGTCCAGCCTGTGTCCGAGAGATCGTCGACGAGCAGCACCGGGCCTTCTGACGACGCCAACGCCTCGGCCAGTCCCGGGTCCACGACGAGCGCCTCGTGCAGAGCCCGCACCCGCTGCGCGCTGTTGGTCTGCGAGATCCGCACCTCGACCGCTCCTGGCGCGTAGGTGACGCTGCCGAGCAGTGGCATCCGGCCGACCTCGGCGATGCGGCTGCCGAGCGACTGGATGAGCTGCGGCCTGCTGCGCGAGGCGACCGTGACGACGCCGACAGGCCGGGGTGCGGCATCGGCGGCGCCGGATGCCCAGCCACCCGGCCCCTTGGCCCAGTCGGCCAGCACTTTCACCACCGCGTTCGCCACATCGTCGGGTACCGGGGCGTCCGGCGTCTGCGCCGCCAGCATCGGACGAAGCCGGTTACCCCAGCCGATGTCGGAGAGCCGGCCGAGCGCGCGCCCCGAGAAGGAGAGTTCGCCCGCCGGGATACGGCCCTTGAGGTCGACGCCCACCGCGGCGAGACCGGTCGGCCACATCTTGCGGGGCTCCACCTCCACGCCCGGCCTGCCGAGTTCGCCACGGGCGGTGTCCAGAGCGGCCGTCGACACCTGGTCGTCGAAGCGCGCGCCCGCGCACTTGTCGCAGCGTCCGCATGCCGCCGCTTCCTCGTCGTCCAGCTGGCGACGGAGGAACTCCATCCGGCAGCCGGTCGTCGTCGCGTAGTCGCGCATCGCCTGCTGCTCGGCGGACCGCTGGCGTGCCACCCAGGCATAGCGCTCGGAGTCGTAGACCCAGGGCTCTCCTGTGGCGATCCAGCCGCCCTTCACCCGCTTGACCGCACCGTCGACGTCGAGGACCTTGAGCATGGTCTCCAGACGGGTGCGCCGCAGCTCGACCAGCGGCTCCAGAGCAGGCAGCGAGAGCGGCCGGCCGGCCTGGGCGAGCGCATCGATCGTCCGCCGGACCTGCTCCTCCGGGGGGAAGGCAACGGATGCGAAGTACTGCCAGATCGCCTCGTCCTCCCTGCCCGGGAGCAGCAGCACCTCGGCATGCTCGACGCCTCGGCCCGCGCGCCCCACCTGCTGGTAGTAGGCGATGGGGGAGGAGGGGGAGCCGAGGTGCACGACGAAGCCGAGGTCGGGCTTGTCGAATCCCATACCGAGCGCCGACGTTGCGACCAGTGCCTTGACCCGGTTGGCCAGGAGATCGTCCTCCGCCTGCTGCCGGTCGGCGTTCTCGGTGCGGCCGGTGTAGGAGGCCACGGTGTGTCCGCACTGGCGCAAGTACGCCGTGATCTCCTCGGCGGCCGCGACGGTGAGCGTGTAGATGATTCCCGAGCCCGGGAGCTCCTTGAGATGATCGCCCAGCCAGGCCAGCCGGTGTGCGGCGTTCGGCAGTTGGAGCACGCCAAGGCTGAGGCTCTCGCGGTCGAGGGGCCCACGCAGCACCAGCGCGTCCGTGCCCGCGCCCGTACCGAGCTGCTCGGCGACATCTGCGGTCACCCGTGCGTTCGCCGTGGCGGTCGTCGCGAGCACGGGTACACCCGCGGGCAGATCGGCGAGCATGGTCCGCAGCCGGCGGTAATCTGGCCGGAAGTCGTGGCCCCAGTCGGAGATGCAGTGCGCCTCGTCGACCACGAGCAGTCCGGTCGCGGCAGCGAGCCGGGGCAGGACCTGGTCCCGGAAGTCGGGATTGTTGAGCCGCTCGGGGCTGACGAGCAGCACATCCACTTCCCCGGCTGCCACCTCGGCCTGGACGGTGTCCCACTCCTCTGTATTGGACGAGTTGATCGTGCGGGCGGTGATCCCGGCCCGGGCCGCGGCCGCGACCTGGTTACGCATCAGTGCGAGCAACGGCGAGACGATCACCGTCGGGCCGCTGCCCTGCGCCCGCAGCAGCGAGGTCGCGACGAAATAGACGGCGGACTTGCCCCAGCCGGTCCGCTGGACGACCAGCGCTCTGCGTCTGTCCGCGACAAGTGCTTCGATGGCCCGCCACTGGTCCTCGCGCAGCCGGGCGGTGTCGGTGGTGTCCCCGACGAGTCGGGCCAGTACGGAATCGGCCGAAGCCCTGAGTTCTGCTCGGTCTGCGTTGGTCATGCCCCCATGCAACCCGATGGCTATGACAAACCGCGAACGACCCCGCAGTCCTGTGGATAACTTATCCACAGGGGGTCGCGGAATTCTGCTGCTCGCGGGACGGTCGTGCCATGAACAAGCACCACGAATCCACCGGGCCGGCCGACGAACAGCAGATCACTCTGCGCGGGCCCGCCGAACTCGCCGATGCCCTCCCGTATCTCATGGGGTTCTACCCGAATGACAGTGTGGTCATGGTCGCTCTGCACGGCGGCCGCGGCCGCTTCGGCGGGCGGCTCAGGCTCGGAATTCCGCAATCACCGCAAGAATGGCCGTCCACCGCCGAGCAGCTCGCCGAGTGCCTGGTCAAGGGCAGCGAGCGGCGCGGGGAGCGCCCCGAGGCGATCGTCATCTTTCTCTGCCAGGACCCTGCTGACGGGGAGGCCCCGGGGCAGGTGATGGAGCGGCTGCGGCCGCTGGCTCAACGTCTGCGCACGGCCTGCGGTGCTCTCGACGTGCCGGTACTCGAAGCGCTCTGCATCTCCGGCGGCCGGTACTGGTCCTACTGCTGCCCCGACGCTCGCTGCTGTCCGGCCGAGGGGAACTCGCTCTCCCTTCCGGGAACCTCGGTAATGGCGGCCGCCGCCACCTATGCGGGCATTCAAGTGCGGGGATCTCTACGGGAGATGGAAGGCAGGCTCATGCCTCTGAAGACCCCGACCGTGGCGGAGCAGGCGCAGGCTCTGGACTCGGCGGGCGCCGCACTGGTGCCGAGGATCCTCGGCGAGGAGGGGCCCGAGGAAGTGGCCCGCGAGACGCTGGTGCTCGCCCGGGCGCTGATGAAACGCCTCCGGGAGGCACCGACGACGGCGCCCTCCGCTGCGGACATCCGGGACGACTCTCTGATCAGCCATGACGAGGCCGCTGCAGTGATCCTCGGCCTGCAGGACCGGGAGACCCGGGACAAGGCGGCCGCTGAATGGATGGAGGGGTCGGAAGCGGAATCCGCGTTGCGGCTGTGGCGGGCGCTCTCGCGTCGCTGTGTCGGGCCCTACGGGGAGCATGCCGCGGCGCCGCTCACCCTGGCGGGCTGGGTCTCCTGGTCCACCGGCGACGAACCGGGTGCACGGGTCGCGCTGGGCCTGGCCCTGCGGGCGGACCCCGAGTACACCTTTGCTCAACTGCTCCACCAGGCGTGCAACGAAGGACTCGACCCGGAAACCCTGCGTCGCTGCCTGCGCGGGGAGCGCAGTGAGCGGACGGGCCGAGGCAGTCACCGTTCGGAACGGAGTGCCGGGCCCGGCCCGGTACGCCCGCCGGCCAGGAGGCGGAAGAAGGCACAGCCCGGGGCCGTGCGCCCCGGAACGGCGGTTGCCCGACGGCGTGCCCGGGAGGCGCGGGCGGACGGCCGGGGCGGGACCAAAAGCGGTCGACGACCGTGATCGGGCGCGCGGTGTGGCGCCTGGCGTCAGGAGCAAGGCGACTGGAGGGAGTGGGCAGCGAGGGGCACTTGGTCCGGGGCGGATGAAGAGCATGACGAAGGGAGTGTTTATCGTCAGGCAGACGACTATGATCACGGCATGCCGCCCTACGACCCGTCGACCTTTCCGCCCTTCGCTGTGACCGTCGACCTCGTTGTGCTCACCGTGCGCCGCCATGCGTTGTGCGCGCTGGTGGTTCGCCGTGGTGAGCCGCCGTTCCAGGGCCGGTGGGCGCTGCCCGGTGGTTTCGTCAAGGCCGATGAGGATCTCGGAGCCGCGGCGGCGCGTGAGCTCGCCGAGGAAACCGGGCTGTGCGCACACGACCCGGCAGCCCCGGCCGTCGGCAACGGCGCCCATCTCGAACAGCTCGCCACCTACGGCGACCCCAAGCGGGACCCGCGGATGCGGGTCGTCAGCGTGGCCCACCTCGCACTGGCCCCCGACCTGCCCGCCCCCCGCGCGGGCGGTGATGCGAACAGTGCGCGGTGGGCGCCCGTCGACGACCTGCTCGGACCGGAGGGCGGCTTCGGTCGCGAGGGTGAGCAGCGGGCTCCGCTGGCCTTCGACCATGCGCAGATCCTCGCCGACGGTGTCGAGCGGGCCCGTTCCAAGATCGAGTACTCCTCGTTGGCCACGGCCTTCTGTCCGCCGGCGTTTACGGTCGGCGAGCTCCGCCGGGTGTACGAGGCGGTGTGGGGTGTGGTCCTGGATCCGCGGAACTTCCACCGCAAGGTGACGGGCACGCCCGGTTTCCTGGTGCCCGCCGGTGGGACCACCACCCGCCAGGGCGGGCGTCCGGCCCAGCTTTTCCGGGCCGGTGCGGCCACGTTGCTCAATCCGCCGATGCTGAGGCCCGAAGTCTGACCTGCGGAACGCCCGCGAGGTCGATGCTGCGCTAAAAGTCCAAAATGTCGCGTTATCTTGCTGCGGTAATCACCTTGCCGCCGAGCGGTCTCACCTTCCGCGAGAGAAGCGATGCTCCAGGCCATCGGACTCACCAGCGCCCCTCACCGCGGCCTTCCACCCGCCGTGGACGACCTCACTTTCGAAGCCGGGCCGGGCGCCGTCACCGCGCTCCTCGGCGCCCCCGGCTCCGGCAAGACCATGGCCCTTCGTCTGATGCTCGACATCGAATCGGGGCGGGGGATCACCTACTTCCGCGGCAGACCGCTGCACCGCATCCCACACCCCGCCCATGAGGTGGGAGTGCTCCTCGGAGACGTACCCGGTCATCCCGCTCGTACCGCCCGTGGCCAGCTCCGTATGCTCTGCGCAGCCGCGGGGGTGCCCGCCTCCCGGGCCGACGAACTGCTCGAGACCGTCGGCCTCGGCGCCCTCCGAGATCAGCGCATCGGCGCGATGTCGGTCGGTATGGACCGCAGGCTCGGCCTCGCGGCGGCGCTGCTCGGCGACCCTCATGCGCTGATCCTCGACGATCCCGGAGAGGGTCTCTCCCCCCACGAGAAGAGCTGGCTGCACGGGCTGCTGCGCGCCCATGCCGCCCGGGGCGGGACGGTTCTCTACACCACCCGCGACCCCAAGGAGGCGGCGCGCGCGGCCGACCACGTGGTCACTGTCGACTCCGGACGCCTCGTCGCCGACCAGGGCAACGCTGACTTTTCCCGCACCCGGCTGCGCCCCCGCGTTGCGGTCCGTACCCCGCACGCCGCCCGCCTCGCCGCGGTCGTCAGCCGTGAGGCACGTACGGCGCAGCGCTCCGTCGAGGTGGTCGCCGAAGCGAGCAACCGTCTGTCGGTGTACGGCAGCAGCTGCGCGGAGATCGGCGACACGGCATTCCGTCACGGCGTACCCGTTCATCAACTCGCCGACGAGGTCGGTGGCACCGGCCCGGTCACCGCCGATCCTTCCGAATCAGGGGCTGCATCTCGTGCGGAGTCGCCGGCCGCCGATCCGGAGGCCGGACCGGGACCCGCGTCGCCCGGCTCCGCGTCGGAACTGCCGCCACCGGTCCGGCGGCGTCCGGCTCGTGGCCCGCTCCAGCCGCTGCGCTATGAACTGCGCCGACTCCTCGGAATCCGAAAAACAACGTTGATCACGACTGCCGTTCTGGTTGTATCCGTCGGGCTCTCGGTCCTGCTCGCCCGCACCGGCCATGCCCCGCTCCCCCGTGTGCTCGCCGGCTGGCCCTCACTGCTTCCGCTGCCGCCCGTAGCATGCGGCGCCGGGCTGCTCGGGGCGCTCTCGTTCGGCGACGAGTTCCGCTACCCCGCGCTCGCGGCGGGCCGCGGCACCGTTCCCCGCCGCCTCGGCCTGCTACTGGCCAAGCTGCTCGTTTCGGCGGGCGTCGCGGTGCTGCTTGCGCTGCTGGCAGTGCTGGCATCCGAGGAGGCCCTCCATCTCGTGTACGGAGGCGACTTGATCCGGGTCCCGCCGAATGCGACATCTCTTGCGGGGAGTTGGGCGGGCCTGAACGTGGGCTGCGCCTGGGCGGGTCTGTTGGCCGCCGGAATCTTCAGGGTGACGGCGCCGGAGTTGCCGCGGTTCTCGCCGTTCCCGTGCTTGTCGTTCCGCTGGTGGAGAAGGTGCCGACGGAGTCGACCGCACATTCGATGCTCGGACTTCCGGCCAGGCTCCGCGAACTGGCCTGGGTGCAGTGGCCGCACGTGGTGGACCGATGGATGACGGCTGTTGTGCGCATGGTGGTGCACCCTGTGGGGGCGGCGCTGTCGTTGTCGCTCTCGGTCCTGATCTGCGCGTATTTGTTCACCAGTCTTCGCGGCAGGGTTCGTTGGTGATCACGGAATGCGACCGGACCGGAGAAGGGCTCGAAACCCCTTGATAGGCGCCCGTTTTATACAGATAAGGCGTCAATTGGGGGGCTGGCGCCGATCACCCTTTCGTGTGCTTTTCACCAAAGACCTCAAGGGGCGGCTGGGCCGCGCCGACAAAGGATGCGTGAGTACCCTTGCGCACACCATGATGACCGCCGCCCGCTCCGTCGACTCCGGCCTCGCCGGCTCGGGTGATCTCGATCGCTACCCCTATACGGAGGCGCCGGCCGGCGAGCGTGCAGCCGTCCGTTCCTGGGACGGCACCGATGCCGAGCTGGGCCGGGTGGGCCGACGGGGCTCGGCAAGCCGGGGCCGCGGCCTCCACGGCCAACTCGTTCAGCAGCTGGGTCAGATGATCGTCTCCGGTGACCTGGGCGCCGACCGCCCGCTCGTGCCGGAGGAGATCGGCCAGCGTTTCGAGGTCTCCCGCACTGTCGTACGCGAGTCACTGCGCGTTCTTGAGGCCAAAGGTCTGGTCAGTGCCCGGCCGAACGTGGGGACCCGGGTCCGCCCGGTCAGTGACTGGAATTTGTTGGACCCCGACATCATCGAGTGGCGAGCCTTCGGTCCGCAGCGCGACGACCAGCGCCGTGAGCTGGGTGAGCTCCGCTGGACGATCGAGCCGCTCGCCGCGCGCCTGGCCGCCGGCCACGGGCGCGAGGACATCCAGCAGCGCCTCGCTGACATGGTCGAGATCATGGGGCACGCGGTCGCTCAGGGTGACGGGATCACCTGCTCCCGGGCCGATGCAGAGTTCCACTCGCTGCTCATTCAGGCCGCCGGCAATCGCATGCTCGAACACCTCTCCGGCATCGTTTCCGCCGCCCTGCAGGTCTCGGGCGGTCCGATCACGGCCTGCGACCGTCCCAGCGAGGCCTCCCTCGGCCACCACGCCCGGATCGTCGAGGCCCTGGCGACGGGCGATGCGACGGGCGCCGAGGCGGCCATGCGCCAACTTCTCGTCGTCCACCCGGAGGTGGAGCGAGTGGTGCCTGCGCCGCGCGAGCACTGAGCGCAACGCGGCCAGGGTCACGGACCACGTGTCGCCGGACCCTCGTGGTCCGGCGGCACAATTGTGGAGAGATGTCGTTCCTGGTCATGTTCGTCGCAAATGAGGTGTGACTCGGGCCACGCGGATTGGGCGTAACACTCCTCGAGACAGTGCGATGACTTAAGAGGTGACCGTCGCGGAAGGAATACAGCAGCCCTTGGGCGCGCTGTGCAGTTCTGAGGCCAAGCCCGCGCCGTCGGTGCATTCCCAGCCCGACGGTCGTCGGTTCCAGCCCTCTCCGGGGCCGGGCCGGAAGCCGTTTCCATCGTTCCGAGAGGTTGTTCGTGTCGGCCAGCACATCCCGTACGCTCCCGCCGGAGATCGCCGAGTCAGAGTCTGTGATGGCGCTCATCGAGCGGGGAAAGGCTGATGGGCAGATCGCCGGCGATGACGTGCGTCGGGCCTTCGAGGCTGACCAGATTCCGCCAACCCAGTGGAAGAATGTTCTGCGCAGCCTCAACCAGATCCTCGAGGAAGAGGGTGTGACGCTGATGGTCAGTGCCGCGGAGTCGCCGAAACGCGCCCGCAAGAGCGTCGCAGCAAAGAGCCCGGTCAAGCGCACCGCCACCAAGACTGTCGCGGCCAAGACGACCGTGACGAGGACCGTCGCGGCCACCGCCGCCCCGTCGGCCGAGACCGTGGACGTGGTGGCCGACGACGCCGCCGCGGCCAGCCCTGCGAAGAAGGCGGCAGCCAAGAAGACGGCTGCCAAGAAGACCGCCGTGAAGAAGACGGCGGCCAAGAAGACAGCAACGAAGAAGTCCGGCAAGAAGGACGCCGACGAGCTGCTCGACGGCGACGAGGCGGCCGAGGAAGTACAGGTAGGCAAGGGCGACGAAGAGGAGGGCGAGGGCGAGAACAAGGGCTTCGTCCTCTCCGACGACGACGAGGACGACGCACCTGCACAGCAGGTTGCCGTCGCCGGTGCCACGGCCGACCCGGTCAAGGACTACCTGAAGCAGATCGGCAAGGTTCCCCTCCTCAATGCCGAGCAGGAGGTCGAGCTCGCCAAGCGCATCGAGGCGGGTCTGTTCGCCGAGGACAAGCTGGCGAACTCCGACAAGCTCGCACCGAAGCTCAAGCGCGAGCTGGAGATCATCGCCGAGGACGGCCGTCGCGCCAAGAACCACCTGCTGGAGGCCAACCTCCGTCTCGTGGTCTCGCTGGCCAAGCGGTACACCGGCCGCGGCATGCTGTTCCTGGACCTGATCCAGGAGGGCAACCTCGGTCTGATCCGCGCGGTCGAGAAGTTCGACTACACCAAGGGCTACAAGTTCTCCACGTACGCCACCTGGTGGATCCGTCAGGCGATCACCCGCGCCATGGCCGACCAGGCCCGCACCATCCGTATCCCGGTGCACATGGTCGAGGTCATCAACAAGCTCGCGCGTGTGCAGCGCCAGATGCTCCAGGACCTGGGCCGCGAGCCCACCCCGGAGGAGCTGGCCAAGGAACTCGACATGACCCCCGAGAAGGTCATCGAGGTCCAGAAGTACGGTCGTGAGCCGATCTCCCTCCACACCCCGCTGGGTGAGGACGGGGACAGCGAGTTCGGTGACCTGATCGAGGACTCCGAGGCGGTCGTCCCGGCGGACGCGGTCAGCTTCACGCTCCTTCAGGAGCAGTTGCACTCGGTGCTCGACACGCTCTCCGAGCGTGAGGCGGGCGTGGTCTCGATGCGCTTCGGTCTCACCGACGGTCAGCCGAAGACCCTTGACGAGATCGGCAAGGTCTACGGCGTGACGCGTGAGCGCATTCGCCAGATCGAGTCGAAGACCATGTCGAAGCTGCGCCACCCGTCGCGTTCGCAGGTGCTGCGCGACTACCTCGACTAGGTCGCAGGAGTACGCAGGCCGAGGGCCCGGTTCCCATGGGAACCGGGCCCTCGGCCTATGTGCGGGTGCGAACGCCGACGGGCTGGATAACTCTGAGTGGGCATGATCCATCACAGAGTCAGGAGTACGCATGTCCCGTACCGTCGCACGCGCCATGACCGCGGCACTCGCCCTGACTGCCGCCGTGGCCGTGATACCGCTCGGATCCCCGGTTCCGGCGGCTGCGGACAGCATTGTCATCGGCGGACAGCCCGCTCACGTCAAGGACAGTCCCTGGGTTGTCGCGCTGTCCAGCCGTAACCGTTTCGGAGGTACCCGTGCGGGCCAGTTCTGCGGAGGCGTGATGGTGGCCCCGACGAAGGCGCTGACTGCCGCGCACTGCCTGAACCAGGAGGCGCTCGGCACCGACGTGAGCCAGGTGCGTGATCTGCGGATCATTGCCGGGCGGGACGAGCTGAACGGGGCCGGAGGTCATGAGATCGCGGTGAAGGGGACATGGATCAATCCGGGGTACGACTCCGCGACCAACGCCGGTGATCTGGCGGTGCTCACTCTGGCCGAGGCGCTCCCCGAAAAGAGCGTGATCTCGATGGCTAAGGCCGGTGACCAGGCCTATGAGCCGGCTGCCGGCGCCGTGGTCTATGGATGGGGAGACACGACAGGGCGCGGTGACTATGCGTCGTCGCTCCGTTCCGCCCGGTTGAGCGTCCTTCCGGACAGTACGTGCGAGCGGGCCTACCCGGGGGGCTCGGTGGGGAAGTACCGGGCCGCGATGATGCTCTGTGCAGGCGAGCCGCTGGGAGGGTACGACGCATGTCAGGGTGACAGCGGAGGGCCGTTGGTCGCCCAAGGGAGACTCGTTGGACTGGTCTCCTGGGGGAACGGCTGCGGGCTCCCGGGCAGTCCCGGCGTCTACACGCGGATCTCCGCCGCCATCGGGTGGATGGCGGGCAGTAGCTGACCGGCACCGCTTCGTAGCTATGAGAACGGGCGGCTCCCCCTTCGCAGGGGGAGCCGCCCGTCGGCCGGTAAGGAACCGGTCCCTGGCTCGTCGTGGATGCGAGGTGTCAGTGTTGTTCCTCTTCGGCGGCATTGGCCTGCACGGCCGTCAGCCGGTCCGTCTCATCCTGTATTTCCGCGGCGATCTTCTTGAGTTCCGGCTCGAACTTGCGACCGTGGTGGGCGCAGAAGAGCAGTTCACCGCCGCTGATCAGGACGACGCGCAGATATGCCTGGGCGCCGCAACGGTCACAGCGGTCTGCTGCGGTCAGCGGGCTCGCGGGGGTCAGAACAGTAGTCACGTCGCCTCTTCTCTAGCTCGACGAGCTGTCGTACCAGGGTCAACATCCAACCAGGCCGAAAACGTTCCCGCTCGTGGCTTTTCTTCGAAACTTCTTCTCAAGATGGCTGTCTGTTGCCGGTTGGCGGCGAATGTGCCGTATTGCGTAGCGCTACGGTTTCGCGTTGCTGGTATTGGTCGGTCCGTCCGGCCGGCTTGCCGGTTTGTTCATGAGGACGTGCCCGGAGCCTAAATGGTTCATGCCTCGAAGGGAACGTGATGTGCGCGTCACTCCAACGAGGGATCGAACGCGTATGCGAGGCTGGACTAGTGTGAGCATTCCCCGAGGGTGGCGTTACAACCGCTCTATGAGGCCTCGGTACGCTCTCAGCGGCTACCGAAGCCGAGCCCGCTACCCACTCGGGCCCCAAATGAAATTCAGCGAGGAGCGAACCGCGTGACCGCCGATACGTCCGTGCCGTCCACTGCGCTGCTGACCGGAGCAGACCGAGACGGCTCCAACTACACCGCGCGGCACCTTCTCGTACTCGAGGGGCTCGAAGCGGTGCGCAAGCGCCCCGGGATGTACATCGGGTCGACTGACAGCCGCGGCCTCTTGCACTGCCTCTGGGAGATCATCGACAACTCGGTCGACGAGGCTCTCGGCGGTTACTGCGATCACATCGAGGTCATCCTCCACGACGACAACTCCGTCGAGGTCCGGGACAATGGCCGGGGCATCCCGGTCGACGTGGAGCCCAAGACCGGCCTGACCGGTATCGAAGTCGTGATGACCAAGCTGCACGCCGGCGGCAAGTTCGGTGGCGGCTCGTACGCCGCGTCGGGTGGTCTGCACGGCGTCGGCGCCTCCGTCGTCAACGCGCTCTCGGCCCGGCTCGACGTCGAGGTCGACCGCAACAGCGCGACCCACTCGATCAGCTTCCGGCGCGGCGTTCCGGGCATCTTCACCGAGCAGGGGCCGGACAGCCCGTTCGACCCGGCCAACGGCCTTCGCAAGGGGAAGCGGGTGCCGAAGACGCGCACCGGCACCAGGGTGCGCTACTGGGCGGACCGGCAGATCTTCCTCAAGGACGCCAAGCTCGGCCTGGAGACGCTCTACCAGCGGGCACGGCAGACGGCGTTCCTCGTCCCCGGCCTCACGATCGTCGTGCGCGACGAGCGCGGTCTCGACGGTGAGGGCAAGACCGAGGAGACGTTCCGCTTCGACGGCGGGATCAGCGAATTCTGCGAGTACCTTGCGCAGGACAAGGCTGTCTGCGACGTTCTGCGGCTGACCGGACAGGGCACCTTCAAGGAGACCGTGCCGGTCCTGGACGAGCGCGGGCACATGACGGCGACCGAGGTGACCCGTGAGCTCGTCGTCGACATCGCCATGCGCTGGGGCACGGGGTACGACACGAACCTCAAGTCCTTCGTCAACATCATCGCCACCCCCAAGGGTGGCACCCATGTGTCCGGCTTCGAACGCTCCGTGACCAAGACGGTCAACGAGGTGCTCCGCTCCGCGAAGCTGCTGCGCGTCGCCGAGGACGACATCGTCAAGGACGACGCCCTGGAGGGTCTCACCGTGGTCGTCACGGTACGGCTCGCGGAGCCGCAGTTCGAGGGCCAGACCAAGGAGGTACTCGGTACCTCGGCAGCCAACCGGATCGTCGCCAATGTCGTGGCCAAGGAACTCAAGGCATTCCTGACCTCCACCAAGCGTGACGCCAAGGCGCAGGCCAGGGCGGTCCTGGACAAGGCGGTGGCCGCCGCGCGGACCCGCATTGCGGCCCGTCAGCACAAGGACGCGCAGCGCCGGAAGACGGCCCTGGAGTCCTCCTCGCTGCCGGCCAAGCTCGCCGACTGCCGCAGTGACGACGTGGAGCGCAGCGAGCTGTTCATCGTCGAGGGAGACTCGGCGCTGGGTACCGCCAAGCTCGCCCGGAACTCCGAGTTCCAGGCGCTGCTGCCGATCCGCGGCAAGATTCTCAATGTCCAGAAGGCGTCCGTCACGGACATGCTCAAGAACGCCGAGTGCGGCGCGATCATCCAGGTCATAGGAGCGGGGTCCGGCAGGACCTTCGACATCGACGCGGCTCGCTACGGGAAGATCATCCTTCTCGTCGACGCCGATGTCGACGGCGCGCATATCCGCATTCTGCTGCTCACGCTCTTCCAGCGCTACATGCGGCCCATGGTCGAGGCGGGCCGGGTCTTCGCGGCGGTGCCGCCGCTGCACCGGATCGAGCTCAGTCAGCCGAAGAAGGGCCAGGACAAGTACATCTACACGTACTCGGACCGTGAGCTTCGGGAGACGGTCCTGGAGCTGCAGCGGAAGAACGTGCGCTACAAGGACTCGATCCAGCGGTACAAGGGTCTCGGCGAGATGGACGCCGATCAGCTGGCGGAGACCACGATGGATCCGCGTCACCGCACGCTGCGGCGGATCAACATCGGCGACCTGGAATCGTCCGAGCAGGTCTTCGATCTGCTGATGGGCAACGAGGTCGCGCCGCGCAAGGAGTTCATCTCCAGCTCGGCGGCCACGCTGGACCGCTCCCGCATCGACGCATGACCGGCAGTCGCCGTCTGCACCCGTGGGTGCAGACGGCGACTCCACCCACGATCAACCCCTGAGCCGATCCCCTGACCTGGGCCTTTCCGTGGCGTCGAAGGCGATGACCGTTCCCGCACTTCGGAGGCCGCCATGTCCGGGCTCGTCGATGCCCTGCTGATCATTGCCGTCGTCGCCTTCGTCGTGGTCCGTGCTCGGCGCGGCGGATCTCCGACGACCGGCGCTGGTGGATTCTGCCGGGCATCCTGATCTTCGTTTCCTTGCGCGAACCCGGGCTGATGGACACGCACCGCGAGGCGTTGTCCGTCGCGGTCCTCGGTGCCGAACTGCTGGTGGGGCTGGTCACCGGCGCCGGCTGGGGCTGGACGGCCAGGCTGTGGCGTGAACCGGACGGCTCGTTGTGGAGCAAGGGCACCGAGGCCGCCGTCTTCGTATGGACAGGGGGTCTGGTGCTGCGAGCCGCCCTGTACGGGGCTGCGCGCTGATGGGCATGGATCAAGGCAGTGGCGCCCTGATGCCGGCTCTTGCGGTGACGCTGCTGGTGGGCAGCGGCGTGCTGACGTGGCGGGCCCGCCAGGTGCGCCCGGCGTACGGTGGTGCTGCCGACGCCATGCCGTCGCAGCCTGCGTGGAAGGACCGTGTGTGACAAGCGCTGCCTGGACGAGTTGGTCGTCCCGGGAGGCTCTCTCGACACGGGGCCGCACCCGCCCCCGGGCGGCCATCGCCTGGTCCGTCCGCGTGCTGGTGCTGACTCTCGTGCTCTGGGGCACCTTCTCCAACGGCAGGTTCGGGCCCTGGGAAGTCATGGTCGGCCTGCTGGTCGTCATCGGCTGTGCCTGGGCCGCGCGGGCGTTCTTCCGGGCCGGCCCGGAGCATCGGCTCTGGCCCTCTTTGGGGCGCTGGCGCTCCTGATGGCGGCAGCCTTCGGGGCGCAGCAAGCCGGTGCGAGTGTGCCGACCGTGATCCTGTGGTGCGGCTGCGCGGTCACGGCACCGGAGCGGTTGCCGCTCCCGGCGGGGGGTCCCGCCACGGTCGTCGCGCTCGCCGCGTACGCCGCCGTCAGCTCGTCCTGATCGCGGAGGGACTGTCCAACCCGGAGATCGCCCGCACGCTGCACATCTCGCAGGCCACCGTGACGAGCCACATCAACAATCTCTTTGCCAAGGCCGGGGTGGGCGACAGGGCACAGGCCGTGCGCTATGCGTATGTTCGCGGGCTCGCACACCCGCCCGGGACATCCTTCACCTGAAGAGGTGAAGTGCGCCGAATGACGTGCCCGGGAACTTCCCGATCTGTCCATTCTTGGGTACGCGGCCGAAGTGGTCCGTGGACAAGGGGAGTTGTTCGGTGGAGAAGGAAGCAGGGAGCGAGGCCGCAGCGATGCGACTCGACGACCCGTGGTACGACGCGCTGGCCTCCGGATGGGGCGAGCTGGACGGCACGGGAGGTTTCGTGCCGGCCGGGCCCCACGGTTCCGTGGCCTCGCAGCGCGGCCACAGTGCGGCCGACATCTATCTGGAGGTGCAGCGCAGCGAGGCCTTCCAGGAAGTGCGCCGTAGGTACCGGCGGTTCGTCGTCCCCGCCACTCTCGCCTTCCTTGTCTGGTACCTCGCCTATGTCGTCACGGCAATCACCGCACCCGGGCTGATGGCCCGTCCGGTGGCCGGCGCGGTCAATGTGGCGATGGTCGCGGGGCTCGGACAGTTCCTCACGACGTTCCTGCTCACCGGGGCATACGCGCGTCATGCGCGGCTGCGCAGGGACCGGGCCGCGCTCGATCTGCGCTGGGACACTCAGGAAATGACGCGGGGGATCGGGCGTTGATCGGGAACCACCAGACCCTGGCGCTGCTGCTGTTCAGCGCGTTCATTGCAGTGACGCTCGCCATCACCACCTGGGTGAGCCGCAACCGGCACGGTTCGGCGGAGGAGTTCTATGCGGGCGGCCGGCTGTTCTCTCCCATGGAGAACGGTTTTGCCATCGCCGGCGACTACATGTCGGCCGCATCCTTCCTCGGCATCTCCGGTCTGATCGCCCTGTTCGGTTACGACGGCATGCTCTACTCGGTCGGATTCCTCGTCGCCTGGCTCGTCGTCCTGCTGCTCGTCGCCGAACTCGTCCGCAACTGCGGCCGGTTCACCCTCGCCGATGTGGTGGCGGCCAGGATGACGGAACGTCCGGTACGGATCGCGGCAGGTACCTCCTCCGTCACCGTCTCCGTGCTCTATCTGGTGGCGCAGATGGTGGGTGCGGGCAGCCTGGTCGCTCTGCTTCTCGGCGGTACGAGTGGTGCCGCCCGCTCCTGGACCGTCATCGGGGTCGGAGCGCTCATGGTGATCTATGTGTCCCTCGGCGGAATGCGCGCCACGACCTGGATCCAGATCGTCAAGGCCGTTCTGCTGATGGTGGGCGCGAGCGTGCTCACCGTGCTCGTACTGGTCCACTTCCACGGCAATGTCAACACGCTGCTCAACTCCGCGGCCGAACGGAGCGGACACGGGCTGGAGTTCCTCTCGCCCGGCCTCAAGTACGGCGGGAGCTGGACCGCGCGCTTCGACTTCATCAGCCTGGGCCTTGCCCTGGTGCTCGGCACGGCGGGGCTGCCGCACATCCTGTCGCGCTTCTACACGGTGCCCACCGCCCGCGCCGCCCGCCGCTCGGTCGTCTGGTCGATCGGCCTCATCGGCAGCTTTTACCTGATGACGATCGTGCTCGGGTTCGGGGCGGCGGCGCTGGTCGGTTCGGCGGACGTCCGGGCGTCGAATCCCGCCGGGAACACGGCCGTTCCACTGCTGGCGCTGGTGCTCGGCGGCGGCGAAGGCTCCACCGGGGGAACGATCCTGTTTGCCGTGGTCGCCGCCGTGGCCTTCGCGACCATCCTCGCCGTCGTCGCCGGGATCACGCTCGCCTCGTCGGCCTCCGTGGCCCACGACCTCTACGCCTCGCTCAGGCGGCCGGGCTGGAAGCAGCACAGTGAGGTCACTGTGGCCCGGGTTGCCGCGGCCGGAATCGGGGTGGCCGCCATCGCGCTCGGTCTGGTCGCGCAGGATCTGAATGTGGCGTTCCTGGTGGCGCTCGCCTTCGCCGTCGCCGCTTCGGCCAATCTCCCGGTGCTGCTCTACTCGCTGTTCTGGCGGAACTTCACCACGCGAGGGGCGGTCTGGTCGGTCTACGGAGGGCTGATCCCCGCGGTGCTGCTCGTACTCCTCTCCCCGGTCGTCTCCGGCAGTCCCACCTCGCTCTTCCCCGGAGTGGACTTCCAGCTCTTCCCGCTGGAGAACCCCGGCCTGGTCTCCATTCCGCTCGGCTTCCTGGCCGGGTGGATCGGCACGGTCACCTCGGCCGAGCCACCGGATGCTGCCAAGCACGCGGAGACCGAGGTCCGGGCGCTGACCGGGGCCGGTGCCGTGTAGCCGGACGTGTCCCAGGAGCCGGTGCCGTGTCGGTCGGACGTGTTTCAGGAGCCGGTGGCCCAGGTGTAGCGGTGCTCCGGGCGGCCCGTCTCGCCGTACCGCAGCGTCAGCCGCACGCGGCCGGTCCGCTCCAGCAGCTTCAGATAGCGCTGCGCCGTCTGCCGGCTCATTCCGGCGCTCTCCGCGATCTCCTGCGCGGAGAGCGGCCCGTCGGCGCCCCGGAGCGCCTGGCGGACCAGCTCCGCCGTTGTCGGCGAGTGCCCCTTGGGCAGACCGGGTTCGCCCGCTGCCCACAGGGCGCCGAAGAGCCGGTCCACGTCACCCTGCTCGGCCTCACCGCCGCCCTCCAGGGTGTGGTGCAGCGCCGCGTACGCCTCGAGCTTGGTGCGGAGCCCGGCGTACGTGAACGGCTTCACAAGGTACTGGAGCGCGCCGTGGCGCATGGCTTCCTGGACGGTCGCGACGTCGCGCGCCGCCGTCACCATGATCACGTCGGTGCGGTGGCTGAGCCTGCGCAGCTCCCGGACCACGGCCAGGCCGTTACGGTCGGGCATGTAGTGGTCCAGCAGGATGAGGTCCACGTGCTGTGACTCGACCGCGGAGAGGGCCTCTGCGGCGCTGTGCGCCTGCGCGGCCACCCGGAATCCGGGCATCTTGGAGACATAGGCCGCGTTGATCCGCGCGACCCGGATGTCGTCGTCGACGACCAGGACCTCGATCACTGAACTTCTCCCGCGGTGCTCGGCTCCGGAAGGGCTGTCGCCGTCAGCCCCGGTTCGGTGAGGGCGTCCGGCAGTACGACGGTGAACTCGGCGCCGCCCTCCGGCGCCGTGTCGACGGTGGCGCTGCCGCCCTGCCGTTCGGCCAGCCGCCGTACCAGTGCGAGACCCAGACCGCGTTTGCCGTGCGCCGGGAGCTCCTTGGTCGACCAGCCCTCCGTAAAGATCGATTCGTGCTGCTCGGGAGGGACGCCTGGGCCGCTGTCGCGGACCCGCAGCACCACCGTACGGCCGTCCGTGCGCAACTCCACCTCGATCACGGCGCCGTCCGATCCGGCCGCCGCGTCCAGGGCGTTGTCGACGAGATTGCCGACGGCGGTGACGAGCCCGCGCGAATCCACCAGCCGGTCCGGGAGCAGGGTGCTGGGCGCGATGCGCAGCGAGACGCCGCGCTCCGCCGCGACCGTCGCCTTGCCGACCAGCAAGGCCGCCAGCAGCGGGTCGTGAACCTTCTCGGTGACCTGCTCGGCGGTGGCCCGGTGGCCGCCGACGACCTCCGTGACGAACTCCATCGCGTCCTCGTGCATCTCCAGCTCCAGCAGCCCCAGGAGCGTGTGCAGCCGGTTGGCGTGTTCGTGGTCCTGCGCGCGCAGGGCGTCGATCAGACCGCGGGTGGAGTCGAGTTCTCGGCCGAGGTGCTCGAGTTCGGTGCGGTCGCGGAGGGTGGCTACCGCGCCCCCGTCGTCGGTCGGCATCCGGTTGGCGAGCAGCACCCGGTTGCCCCGTACGGTCAGCAGATCGTCGCCGGTCACCCGGCCGGCCAGCACATCGGCGGTCCGCCCACGGCCGAGCACCTCGTCGAGAGGGCGGCCCGAGGCGTCGGGGCCGATCCCGAGCAGCCGCTGCGCCTCGTCGTTCAGGAGCCGGATGCGTCCCGTCCGGTCGAGCGCGACCACCCCTTCCCGGATGCTGTGCAGCATGGCCTCGCGCTCGGTGAGCATCGCGGAGATATCGGAGAAGGCCAGGTCATGGGTCTGACGCTGGATGCGGCGGGAGATCAGATAGGCGGCGAGCGCCCCGACGGCCAGCGCCCCGCCCGCGTAGGCGAGCAGCTCGGGGATCGTTGCGAGGAGGTGGGCGCGGACACTGTCGTACGCGATACCGACCGAGACCGCACCGACGATGTGGCCCGACTCGTCGAGGAGCGGCACCTTGCCACGGGCCGAGCGGCCGAGCGTGCCGCTGTCGATCTCCATGACCTGGTCGCCCGCGAGCGCCTCACTGGGGTCGGTGGAGACGACCTTGCCGATCCGGCTGGTGTCGGTGTGCGACCAGCGCACCCCGCGCCGGTCCATGACGACGACGTACTCGGCGCCGGTGGACCGCCTGATCCGCTCGGCCGCCGACTGCACGGGCCCGCCGGGGGCGGGGGCCGTGGCGAGCAGCGACTCGGTGATCTGCGGCTGGGCCGCCGTGCTCTGCGCGATGGCGAGCGCACGGTGCATCGCCTCGTCGTCGAGCTGCGCGCTGAGGGGTGCCAGAAAGAGGCCGGTGGCGAGTACGGTGACGCCGGTGGCGATGGCGAGTTGCATCAGCAGCACCTGGGAGAAGACCCGCTGCGGCCAGCCGAGCCGTCGCGGCCTCCGGGGGGTGGGCGGTGGGGCGCTCATCGTATGAAGGTAGAGGGCATACCGGCGCTTTCCGAAATTTTGTTGTTTCTCACTCCACGCAACCCGCTTGCGTTTCTTGCGCTAATCTTGCGCGTATGACGCGACGACTTGCTCAAGTGGCACAGAAGGTGGGAGTCAGCGAGGCCACGGTCAGCCGGGTGCTCAACGGTAAGCCCGGCGTCTCCGATGCCACCCGGAAAGCCGTGCTCTCCGCACTCGACGTCCTCGGTTACGAGCGTCCGACCCAGCTGCGGGGCGAGCGGGCGCGGCTGGTCGGTCTGGTCCTGCCCGAGCTGCAGAATCCGATCTTCCCGGCCTTCGCCGAAGTCGTCGGCGGTGCGCTGGCACAGCAGGGTCTGACCCCCGTGCTGTGCACCCAGACCAAGGGCGGCGTCTCCGAGGCCGACTATGTGGAGCTGCTTCTGCAGCAGCAGGTGTCGGGGGTGGTCTTCGCGGGCGGGCTCTATCACCAGGCCGACGCCGCACACGATCACTACACGGTGCTGGCCGACCGCAAGATCCCGGTGGTCCTGATCAACGCGGCCATTGCGCACCTCGGCTTCCCCGGTGTCTCCTGTGACGACTCCGTCGCCGTCGAGCAGGCCTGGCGCCATCTGGTCTCGCTCGGTCACAAGCGCATCGGCCTGGTGCTCGGCCCCGCCGACCATGTGCCCTCGCAGCGCAAGCTGGCCGCTGCTCAAGCGCTGGCGGAGGAGGCAGGCACCACCGTGCCGGACGAGTGGGTGGCCCGGGCCATGTTCTCGCTGGAGGGTGGGCAGGCCGCCGCCATGCGCCTGCTGGACCGGGGCGTCACCGGCATCATCTGCGCCAGCGACCCGCTCGCTCTGGGCGCAGTGCGCGCGGCCCGCCGACGCGGTCTCTCCGTGCCCGCCGACGTCTCGGTCGTGGGGTACGACGACTCCGCCTTCATGAACTGCACCGAGCCGCCGCTGACCACGGTCCGCCAGCCGATCGAGGCCATGGGGCGCGCCGCTGTCGAACTGCTCTCCCTTCAGATCGGGGGCCGTACCGTGCCGACGGACGAACTGCTCTTCGAACCGGAACTGGTGGTGCGGGGGTCCACCGCGCAGCCCCCACGGGACACTTCCGGCTGATCGTCGATATTTTGCACCTCATGCCCCGTCTATTGCGACAAGCCCTCCGCGTGCGGCGGTCGATCCCGGGGCGGGCAGTGGCTGAGGTGGGCGGGGGCCTCCGTAGTCGCCACTGGGGCGCATCCGCAGCGGACGTTCCCCGTACTCCTCCAGCGCATGGGCGATCCAGCCCGCAGTACGGGAGACCGCGAAAAGCGTCTCACCCGCCTCCGCGGACATTCCGGAGGCGACGGAGAGGACGGCCAGCGCCAGGTCGACGTTGGCGTGCAGCGGGGTGTGGCGCGCGGTCGTGGTGACCACGTCGCGCGCCGCGGCCAGCGCGGGCGCCGCCTGCGGGACCTCCGCGAGCCTGGCGAACAGCGTCCGTGCGCGCGGATCCTCGCCGGTGTAGAGCCGGTGTCCGAGCCCAGGCACCCGACGGCCGGTACGGAGATGGTCCGCGACCACCGGGGTCGCGCTGCCCCGCTCCAGGACCTCGGTCAGCATCCTGTGGGCCAGGCTGCTCGCGGCGCCGTGCAGGGGGCCCTCCAGGACACCGAGCCCCGCGGAGACCACCGCGTACGGATGGGCGCGGGCGGATGCGGCGACCCGTGCGGCCAGTGTCGAGGCGGCCAGATCGTGGTCGATCAGCAGGCCGAGAGCCGTGTCCAGCGCGGCGAGTGAGGGCGCGTCGGGCGGTCGGGCGGTGAGTTTCGGCCACAGACGGTGCGCCAGCTCGGGCGGGTGCGAAGGGGCCTCGTCGTCGACCGTCGCAGGCGCGCCGTCCACGGTCGGCAGTGCGCCGACCAGGGTCGGGATCAGCGTGCGCGCGCTGCCGAGCACGGCCTCGCGCGAGAGGTCGAAGCGCAGCGGATCGGCGGCCGCCGCGGCGACCACGGCGACCCGCAGCCGGTCCGTCGACCCGCTGTGCGCGGGCAGCGCACCGACGGTCCGGCGCGCCGCGGCCAGGGCCTCGACAGGCTCGGTGAAGCGGATGCCGGGCCGGAGGTCGCCGGTCCACAGCCATTCGGCGATCTCTTCGTAGGAGTAGTGCGTGGCCAGTTCGGTCGCGTCGACACCCCGGAAGTAGTACCGGTCGGCCGCGATCAGCGTGAGGTCGGTACGGAACACCAGGTCACCGCCGGCGGGGGAGGGTTCTCGCCGTCCCGTACGCCGTACCAGCGCATCGACCTCCGCGGCGTCGAACGTACTGCCGCGACCACCGGGGGCGCGCCTGCTGCTCAGCTGACCCCGGCTGACATACGCGTACACCGTCTCGGGCTTCACGCCCAGGCGCTCGGCGGTCTCGCGGGTCGTGAGCCGCTCCGCACTCGCGTCGGCGCGGTCGTCGGGTGCTGCTTGATCCCTCATGCTGCTCACCGTATCCATATTGATTCAATCAACATTGACAGGATTGAAGTCAAGCATAGACAGTCGAATCAATATTGATGGGCCTGCACAGGGAAGCTCGCGGAGGAAGACATGCCGACCATGACCAACGGAACCCCGCTCGACGTACCCCGAGGCCTCGCGGGTGTTGTCGTCACGGACACCGCCCTCGGAGACGTCCGGGGACGCGAGGGCTTCTACCACTACCGGCAGTACTCGGCGATCGAGCTCGCGGCGACCCGCAGCTTCGAGGACGTCTGGTACCTGATGTTCCACGGCGAGCTGCCCGGTCCGGCTGCCCGCGCCGCCTTCGTCGCGCGCACCGCTGCCATGCGCCGACTGTCCCCGGAGGTACGGGACGCCCTGCCGGTCATAGCCAGTGCGGGCGCCGTCTCCGGCCCCCTCGCAGGGCTGCGCACCGCCCTGTCGCTGCTCGGCGCCTCGGCCGGCTTCCGTCCGGTGTACGACATCGACGGCGACCGGCGCCGCAGCGATGCGCTGGCTGCCTGCGCAGCCGTCCCCACCGTGCTGACCGCCCTGTACCGGCTCGGCCGGGGCCTCGAACCGGTCGAGCCGCGCGACGATCTGCCGTACGCCGCCAACTACCTCTACATGCTCACCGGTTCCGAGGCGGACCCAGTCCGCGTCAGGGCCGTCGAGCAGTATCTGATCTCCACCGTCGACCACGGCTTCAACGCCTCGACCTTCACCGGCCGGGTCGTCGCCTCCACCGGCGCGGACCTCGCCGCCTGCCTGGTGGCGGCCGTCGGCGCACTCTCCGGACCGCTGCACGGCGGAGCGCCCAGCCGCGCGCTCGACACCCTGGACGCGATCGGCACCCCCGACCGCATCGACAGCTGGATCCGCGAGCGCGTGCTCGCGGGCGAGCGGATCATGGGCTTCGGTCACCCCGTGTACCGCACCGAGGACCCGCGCTCACGCATGCTGCGCGGGATCGCCCAGAGCTTCGGCGGCCCGCTCGTCGACTTCGCCGTCGAGGTGGAGCGTCAGGTCGAGGCGATCCTCGCCGAGCTCAAGCCGGGGCGTGAGCTGCACACCAACGTGGAGTTCTACGCCGGGGTCGTCATGGAACTGTGCGGGCTGCCGCGCGAGATGTTCACGCCGACCTTCTGTGCGGCGCGAGTGGTCGGCTGGAGCGCCAATATCCTGGAGCAGGCGGAGGACTCCAAGATCATCCGCCCGGCGGCCCGATACATCGGTCCGACCCCGCCTCAGCCGGTCCCGGCGCCCTGACGTTCCCCCGAGGAAGGCCCCTGTTGAGCCCGTCGTCCCCGCCCCGCAAGCAGCAGATCCCGGTCGTCGTCCTGGCCGGGTTCCTGGGATCCGGCAAGACGACTCTGCTCAACCACCTCCTGCGCCACCGTGCGGGGAACAGGATCGGCGTGATCGTCAACGATTTCGGCTCCATCGAGATCGATGCCATGACGGTTTCGGGCCAGGTCGGCTCGACCGTCTCACTGGGCAATGGATGCCTGTGCTGCGCCGTCGATGCGAGCGAACTCGACACCTTCCTGGAGACGCTCACCCGGCCCGCCGCCCGCCTCGATGTGATCGTCATCGAGGCGAGCGGACTGGCCGAACCCCAGGAGCTCGTACGGATGCTGCTGGCCAGCGACAACCCTCATATCGTGTACGGGGGACTGGTCGAGGTCGTCGACGCCGCCGAGTTCGACGCCACCCGGGGGCGTCATCCGGAGATAGACCGCCATCTCGGCGTCGCCGATCTCGTCGTGCTGAACAAGACCGACCGGATCGGGGAGGAGGGACAGAGCCGTATCCGCAAGGTCATCGCGGCGGCCGGCAGCGGGGCGGCTGTCATCTCCGCCACGTACGGACGCATCGACCCGGAGCTGCTCTTCGACCCGGCGCTGCGGCCCGACGGCGAGGCATGGATGCGTCAGCTCACCTTCGAGGACCTCCTGCTGGAGGAGGGAGCGGAAGGGAGCGCCGAGGCGCACGGGGGCTATCTGCACGCTGCGTACGAGAGTGTCTCCTTCACTTCCGACGTGCCCATGAACCCCCGCCGATTGATGGAGTTTCTCGACTCCCGGCCCGAGGGTCTCTACCGGATCAAAGGGTTCGTCGACTTCGGCGCGGGTGACCGCGGCAACACGTACGCGATGCACGCCGTCGGTAGATTCCTGCGGTTCGGCCCCCGGCCCTGGAAGCGCGACGAACCGCGACTCACCCAGCTCGTGCTGATCGGCTCCGGCATCGACCCGGACACCCTGCACAAGGAGCTGGCCGACTGCCGCGAGAGCGCCGCACCCGCGCCGGACACCGCTCCGCATGCCGCAATGTCCCCGGACACGCCGCAGGACGCCGCACATGAGCAGAGCATGTGGGGCGTCCTGCGGTACGTACAACAGCCGGTCGACGGCGCATAGCCCACCGGCCCGACGCCGCCCGGCCACCAGGGCCGAGCGGCCGACTACGCCGGTCCGGCGATCACCGCGACTGGCTTGGCCAGCGGCGTACCCGACCCGTCGCGCCGCGGATCCGGCTCCGGCAGCTCCGTAGGCGTGCCGTTCTTCTGCGCCGCCCGCGCCGGCAGCGCGCCCGCCCAGGCGAACACCAGGACGTCCTCGCCCTTGAGGAACCGCTGACAGCGCACGCCGCCGGTGGCCCGGCCCTTGCGCGGATACTGGTCGAACGGCGTGAGCTTCGCCGTCAGCACCGAGTCGTCCAGCGTGCCGTGCGAGCCCGCCACCGTGAACACCATCGCGTCCACCGCCGGATCCACCGCGCCGAACGAGAGCACCTCGGCGTCCGCCGCCAGCTTCACCCCCGCCATACCGCCGGCCGGCCGGCCCTGCGGTCGCACCTGCGCCGCCGGGTAGCGCAGCAGCTGCGCGTCGGACGTGATGAAGACCAGGTCCTCCTCGCCCGTACGCAGTTCGGCGGCGCCGACGATCCGGTCACCCTCCTTGAGGGTGATGACCTCCAACTCGTCCTTGTTAGGCGGGTAGTCCGGCACCACCCGCTTGACGATCCCCTGCAGGGTGCCGATCGCCAGGCCGGGGGAGGACTCGTCGAGCGTGGTGAGGCAGATGACCTCCTCGCCCGTCTCCAGCGTGAGGAACTCCGAAATCTGCGCGCCGCCCGAAAGATTGGGCGCCGCGTGCGTGTCCGGAAGCTGGGGCAGATCGATCACCGCGAGCCGCAGCAGCCGCCCGGTGGACGTCACCGCACCCACATCGCCGCGCGCCGTCGCCGGCACGGCCGACACGATCACATCGTGCTTGGCCCGCTTGGCGTCCTCGTCGAACTGGATCGGGTCGCCAGTGGCCGTACGGGCCAGCAGACCGGTCGAGGAGAGCAGCACCCGGCACGGGTCGTCCGCGACCTCCAGTGGCACCGCGGCGACCTGCGCACCGGCCGACTCCAGCAGCACCGTACGCCGGTCGGTGCCGAACTTCTTGGCGACCGCGGCCAGTTCGGCGGAGACCAGTTTGCGCAGCTCGGCGTCCGAATCGAGGATCGTGGTCAGCTCGTCGATCTCGGTGTTGAGCCGGTCCCGCTCGCCCTCCAGCTCGATCCGGTCGAACCGGGTCAGCCGGCGCAGCGGGGTGTCCAGGATGTACTGCGTCTGGATCTCGCTCAGCGAGAAGTGCTCGATGAGCCGCTCCTTCGCCTGCGCCGAATTGTCACTGGACCGGATGAGCCGGATGACCTCGTCGATGTCGATCAGCGCGACGAGCAGTCCCTCGACCAGATGGAGCCGGTTGCGACGCTTGGTCCGGCGGAACTCGCTGCGGCGGCGCACTACATCGAAGCGGTGGTCGAGATAGACCTCGAGGAGCTCCTTGAGGCCCAGGGTGAGCGGCTGCCCGTCGACCAGCGCCACATTGTTGATGCCGAAGGACTCCTCCATCGGCGTCAGCTTGTAGAGCTGCTCCAGCACGGCCTCGGGCACGAAGCCGTTCTTGACCTCGATGACCAGGCGGAGGCCGTGCTCGCGGTCGGTGAGGTCCTTGACGTCCGCGATGCCCTGGAGCTTCTTCGCCGAGACCAGGTCCTTGATCTTGGCGATCACCTTCTCCGGGCCGACGGTGAACGGCAGTTCGGTGACGACCAGGCCCTTGCGGCGCGCCGTGGCGTCCTCCACGGAGACGGTCGCACGGATCTTGAACGTGCCGCGGCCGGACGCGTATGCGTCCTTGATGCCGCCGAGGCCCACGATCCGGCCCCCGGTCGGCAGATCCGGCCCGGGAACGAACCGCATCAGGGTGTCCAGGTCCGCACCCGGATGCCTGATCAGATGGCGGGCGGCGGCGATGACCTCGCCCAGGTTGTGCGGCGGCATATTGGTCGCCATGCCCACTGCGATCCCGGACGAGCCATTGACCAGGAGGTTCGGATACGCGGCCGGAAGGACGACCGGCTCCTGCTCCTGACCGTCGTAGTTCGACTGGAAACCGACGGTGTCCTCGTCGATCGACTCCGTCATCAGCGACGTGGCGTCGGCCATCCGGCACTCGGTGTACCGCATGGCGGCCGGCGGGTCGTCGTTTCCGAGCGAGCCGAAGTTGCCGTGTCCGTCGACGAGGGGGAGCCGCATCGAGAACGGCTGCGCCATCCGCACCAGCGCGTCGTAGATCGACGCGTCACCGTGCGGGTGCAACTTGCCCATGACCTCGCCGACGACACGGGCACACTTCACGTAGCCGCGGTCGGGGCGCAGCCCCATCTCGTTCATCTGGTACACGATGCGGCGGTGCACCGGCTTCATGCCGTCGCGGGCGTCCGGCAGGGCCCGTGAGTAGATCACCGAGTACGCGTACTCGAGGAAGGAGCCCTGCATTTCGTCGACGACGTCGATGTCGAGGATCTTCTCCTCGAAGTCGTCCGGCGGCGGGG
Organism: Streptomyces sp. NPDC005181; assembly: GCF_040608395.1. Classification (NCBI taxonomy): domain Bacteria; kingdom Bacillati; phylum Actinomycetota; class Actinomycetes; order Kitasatosporales; family Streptomycetaceae; genus Streptomyces; species Streptomyces sp. NPDC005181. The sequence continues at coordinate 28,475 of NZ_JBEXID010000013.1, read as the reverse complement.
TCTTCGTACTGCGGCGGGCCATCGCTGCTGCGACTCCTTCACAGATCTGTTCGGGCAACCTCTGGTTCTGACGCGGACCATTGTGGACCGCCGCACTGACAACGCCGACCTCGACCCGTCCCTAGGGGCTGTCCGGCGCTCTTTCACGCGAACTTCCGCGGCACGGGAACTTCGCCAGGTGTCGGTCCGCTTGCTTACAGTGGCAGGTCTCGCAGGAAATTCAGTATCGCGATCGAAGGGACGTACATGCCCATGGGTCACACGGCCACAGCCCAGGCCGGCTCCGGCGGCTTGACAGCGACCGAGCACCGTCTGGCCAACGGCCTGCGCGTGGTGCTCTCCGAGGACCATCTGACCCCGGTCGCCGCGGTGTGCCTCTGGTACGACGTCGGTTCGCGCCACGAGGTCAAGGGGCGCACGGGTCTGGCTCACCTCTTCGAGCACCTGATGTTCCAGGGCTCCGGACAGGTCAAGGGGAACGGACACTTCGAGCTGGTGCAGGGGGCGGGCGGTTCCCTCAACGGGACCACCAGCTTCGAACGGACCAACTACTTCGAGACGATGCCCACGCACCAGCTGGAGCTGGCCCTGTGGCTCGAGGCCGACCGGATGGGCTCACTGCTCGCCGCGCTCGACGACGAGTCCATGGAGAACCAGCGGGATGTCGTCAAGAACGAGCGCCGTCAGCGCTACGACAACGTGCCGTACGGCACGGCGTTCGAGAAGCTGACCGCCCTCGTGTACCCGGAGGGCCATCCGTACCACCACACTCCTATCGGCTCGATGGCCGACCTGGACGCCGCGACGCTCGAAGACGCGCGCACCTTCTTCCGTACGTACTACGCGCCCAACAACGCGGTGTTGTCCGTCGTCGGCGACATCGACCCCGAGCAGACGCTCGCCTGGATCGAGAAGTACTTCGGCTCCATCCCGTCCCACGACGGCAAGCAGCCGCCGCGCGACGGCGCGCTCCCCGAGATCGTCGGCGAGCAGCTGCGCGAAGAGGTCCGTGAGGAGGTCCCGGCGCGGGCGCTGATGGCCGCCTACCGGCTGCCGCACGACGGCACCCGGGAGTGCGACGCCGCCGACCTGGCGCTGACCGTGCTGGGCGGCGGCGAGTCCTCCCGGCTGCACAACCGTCTGGTCCGCCGCGACCGGACGGCGGTGGCGGCCGGATTCGGGCTGCTGCGGCTGGCCGGTGCGCCCTCGCTCGGCTGGCTGGACGTGAAGACGTCCGGCGGGGTCGAGGTGGCGCAGATCGAGACCGCGGTCGACGAGGAGCTGGCCCGGTTCGCGGCCGAGGGGCCGACACCCGAGGAAATGGAGCGCGCCCAGGCCCAGTTGGAGCGCGAGTGGCTGGACCGGCTCGGTACGGTCGCGGGCCGCGCCGACGAACTGTGCCGGTTCGCCGTGCTGTTCGGCGACCCGCAGCTCGCCCTGACCGCCGTCCAGCGGGTGCTCGACGTCACCGCGGAAGAGGTCCAGGCGGCTGCCAGTGCCCAGCTGCGCCCCGACAACCGGGCAGTGCTCGTCTACGAGCCGGTCGAGCCGGCCGAGTCCACCGCTGGGGCGGCCGCCGACGAGACGGACGCCGACACCGACGCGCACGAAGGGGCGGACAAGTGACCGACGCTGCCGCGACTGGAGTATCGATGGAGTACCACCCGCAGCCGACCCCCGGAACGGCCAGGCCCTGGGCCTTTCCCGCACCCGAGCGCGGCGCCCTGCCCAATGGGCTCACGGTGCTGCGCTGCCACCGTCCCGGCCAGCAGGTCGTCGCGGTCGAGATCTACCTCGACGCCCCGCTGGACGCCGAGCCCGAGGGCCTCGACGGCCTGGCCACGATCATGGCGCGGGCGCTGTCCGAGGGCACCGACAAGCGCTCCGCGGAGGAGTTCGCAGCCGAGCTGGAGCGCTGCGGGGCCACCCTTGACGCGCACGCCGACCACCCCGGCGTGCGGGTCTCCCTCGAGGTCCCGGCCTCCCGGCTGGCCAAGGCGCTCGGTCTGGTCGCCGAGGCGCTGCGGGCACCCGCGTTCGCCGACAGTGAGGTCGAGCGGCTGGTACGCAACCGGCTCGACGAGATCCCGCACGAGCAGGCCAACCCGGCCCGCCGTGCCGCCAAGCAGCTCTCCAAGGAGCTCTTCCCGGCCACCGCGCGGATGTCGCGCCCGCGCCAGGGCACCGAGGAGACGGTGGAGCGGGTCGACTCCGCGGCCGTCCGCAGCTTCTACGAGGCCCATGTCCGGCCGTCCACCGCGACCGCCGTGGTCGTCGGTGACCTCACGGGCATCGACCTGGACGCGTTGCTCGCCGACACCGTCGGCGACTGGTCCGGGAACACCGCCGAGCCCCGGCCGGTCCCGCCGATCACCGCCGACGACACCGGCCGGGTAGTCATCGTCGACCGTCCAGGAGCCGTGCAGACGCAGCTGCTGATCGGCCGCATCGGTGCCGACCGGCACGACAGCGTGTGGCCGGCCCAGGTCCTCGGCACGTACTGCCTGGGCGGCACGCTCACCTCCCGGCTGGACCGGGTGCTGCGCGAGGAGAAGGGCTACACCTACGGCGTACGGGCCTTCGCGCAGGTTCTGCGGTCGTCGGCGCCGGACTCCGCCTCCGGGGCGACGGGCGCCGCGATGCTGGCCATCAGCGGCTCGGTGGACACGGAGTCCACCGGACCGGCGCTCGATGACCTGTGGACGGTCCTGCGGACGCTGGCGGCCGAGGGCCTGACCGACGCCGAGCGCGAGACGGCCGTGCAGAACCTCGTGGGTGTCGCCCCGCTGAAGTTCGAGACGGCGGCCTCCGTCGCGGGCACGCTCGCCGATCAGGTCGAGCAGCACCTCCCGGACGACTACCAGGCGCAGCTGTACGCCCGCCTCGCCGAGACCGGCACGGTCGAGGCGACCGCGGCGGTGGTCAGCGCCTTCCCGGTGGACCGTCTGGTCACGATCCTCGTCGGCGACGCCGCGCAGATCGAGGAGCCGGTCCGGGCGCTGGGCATCGGAGAGGTGTCGGTCGTCAGCAGCTGACGCATCAAATAACCGCATAAAGGGACATAGGGAGACCCCCGTGAGTCGCTTCTCGCAGGGGTCTTCCCTTTTGTCCGATTTAGGACAGAAGTTGCGTATATGCCCTGTGGGATGTGCTACAAAACGCCCTGTCCGTTTGGTGAATGAAAGTGCCCCCGCCTAGCGTCGGCATCGCTGCCCGTCACTCGTATGCCGCATCCGCGGCGCCGGTCAGCCATCGCCGAGTCCCCGTCAGGCGCGAGCCTGGGGAGCCGGGGACCCATGCAGTCCCTGGGGTGAATCGGATGCCTGCGCGCCTCTTGTGGGGCTCGCGGATCCGTAGGAGACCTTCCTGCTCCGAACCCGTCAGCTAACCCGGTAGGCGAGAAGGAAGGAAAGGACCACCCACTTCATGGCGTTCACCCGCCCCACCGGGAAGCACCGTGCCCCGAGCCGTCTGACGCGCAAGAGCGCGCAGATCGCCGGCATCGCAGCTCTGGCCACCACCGGCGTCATCGGTGGGCTGGCCTCTCCGGCTCTCGCCGCCGGCGCCGAAGCCCCCTCTGTCAGCGAGATCGGCCTGAACCAGGTCATCGCCATCGAGGGCACCCTCGCCGACCAGGTTGCCACCCAGGCCGACGTGCAGATGCGCCAGGCCGAGGTCGCAGCCAAGGCGAAGGCCCAGGCGGCCGCCAAGGCCAAGGCCGCCGCCAAGGCGAAGGCAGAAGCGAACGCCAAGGCAGCAGCGAAGGCCAAGGCAGCAGCCAAGGCCAAGGCCGAAGCCCGCGCCAAGGCGGCCCGTGACGCCAAGGCGCGCGCCGCCCGGTCCGCCGAGCGCACCCGCCTGGGCTTCTTCCAGCTCCCGGTCGCCGGTTCCTACGTCACCACCGGCTACAAGTCCAGCGGCTCCCTCTGGTCCTCCGGCAGCCACTCGGGCATCGACTTCCACGCTCCCTCCGGCAGCTCCGTCGTCGCCGTCGGCGCCGGCACGGTCGTCGAGGCCGGCTGGGGCGGCGCGTACGGCAACAACATCGTGCTCCGGATGACGGACGGCACGTACACCCAGTACGGCCACCTCTCGTCGATCGGCGTGTCGGTCGGCCAGAGCGTCGGCGCGGGCCAGCGGATCGGGTTCTCCGGCTCGACCGGCAACTCCACAGGACCGCACCTCCACTTCGAGGCCCGGACCACGCCGTCGTACGGCTCCGACATGGACCCCGTCGCGTACCTGCGCGCCCACGGCGTCAACGTCTGACCGACGCAGCACCTCCCGAAGGCCCCGGCGCGGGAAGCCGGGGCCTTCGTCGTACCCGGACCGCCCCCGTCGGGGGCGCTTGCCGAACCGTCTTCGGACCAAAAGATATTCATGGATTTCGGCCCGGCATCGGAAATGCGGTCGCATTGCAATAGAGTCACAGAACAGGCGTCGGTCGGCCGCGTTTCGCGGGGATTAAGGCGGAGGTTCGGACATGCGCATTCCGGCGCATTCGGTATGCACGGCAATCCGTGACGACATCGTCTCCGGTGTCTTCGAACGCGGCAGCAGACTCACCGAGGAACTGCTCGCACGCCGTTACGGGGTCTCCCGTGTCCCTGTTCGGGAAGCGCTGCGCACCCTGGAGTCCGAGGGTTTCGTGGTCACCCGCCGGCACGCCGGCGCCTGTGTCGCCGAGCCGACCGAGGAGGAGGCTGCCGACCTGCTGGAGGTCCGGATGCTGTTGGAGCCGCTGGGTGCGGCCCGCGCCGCGCAGCGCCGCACCGAGGCACACCTCAAAGTCCTCCGCGGCCTGGTCAGGCTCGGTCAGGAGCGGGCCAGGCGGGGTGAAGGGGAGGATCTCCGCTCGCTGGGCGGCTGGTTCCACGAGACGCTCGCCCAGGCCTCCGGCAGTCCCGGGCTCATCGCGCTGCTCACCCAGCTCCGGCACAAGATCGCCTGGATGTACGCGGTCGAGCAGCCGGCCCGCCCCGCCGATTCCTGGGCCGAGCACGGGGCCATCGTGGACGCAGTCGCACGCGGTGACGCGGAACGGGCCAGGGGGCTGGCCGCGCAGCACGCCGAGCGGGCCACCGCCGCGCACCGGCTGCGGCGCGCGGACCGCACCCCGGGCCGCGCGCCCGCCCCGCCGCGGCCAGGCCGGGTGAGGACTTCGCAACATGTCGTAAACACCACGAGCGGCCGTCATTAACACATGCGCCGTATACAAAGAGATGTAATTCGGCGGGGCTTTGTTTCGGCTGCCCAAATTCGCTCCGGAGTGGTCCCGAAAACCGGCTCGGGAGTGGACGGGATCGGTCCTGAGATCGGTGCAGTTCGTGAAAACGAAAGAGCCGCGGCCCCCCGTCAAAGGTGCCGCGGCTCTGCCGCAGGAATACTTCCGGCCGGAACAGGCCGGACAGGTCCGGAATCAGACGGTCTCCGGGAGTTCGTCGAGCCCCTCGGCGACCAGCCTCGCCAGTCGGTCGAGCGCGGCCTCGGAGTCGTCCGCCTCGGACGAGAGAACGATCTCCTCGCCGCCCTGCGCGCCGAGGCCGAGCACCGCGAGCATGGAAGCGGCGTTCACCGGGCTGCCGTCGGCCTTGGAGATGGTCACGGGGACGCCGGACGCCGTGGCGGCACGGACGAAGATGGAAGCGGGGCGGGCGTGGAGGCCCTCGACCCAACCGACATTGACGCGGCGCTCAGCCATGGTTCTGCCCTTCACGAATCAATGGTTGTCTAGACCAGTCTCTCATGTGGTGCGCGATGCTCCGCCCGACCTGCGACCCGGCGCCGCAGCCCGTGCCGCAAGGCCGATCGGCCCTCTCAGACTGCCCCGGCCCCGAGCCGTACGCGACCGCTGACCGAGCCGTAGGCTTTGCCCATGCAGCCCACGCCGGAGCAGAGTCCGCATCACGCGTACCCCGACCACTGGGAAGCGGACGTGGTGCTCCGCGACGGTGGCACGGCCCGGATCAGGCCCATCACCACGGACGATGCCGAGCGGCTGGTCAGCTTCTACGAGCAGGTTTCTGACGAGTCGAAGTACTACCGGTTCTTCGCCCCTTATCCGCGGCTCTCCGCCAAGGACGTGCACCGCTTCACCCATCACGACTACGTCGACCGGGTGGGTCTCGCCGCCACGGTCGGCGGCGAGTTCATCGCCACCGTCCGCTACGACCGGATCGACGCGACCGGCCGGCCCGCCTCCGCCCCCGCCGACGAGGCCGAGGTGGCCTTCCTCGTCCAGGACGCCCACCAGGGCCGCGGCGTGGCGTCGGCGCTGCTGGAACACATCGCCGCGGTGGCCCGTGAGCGCGGCATCCGGCGCTTCGCCGCCGAGGTGCTGCCCGCCAACAACAAGATGATCAAGGTGTTCCGGGACGCCGGGTACACCCAGCAGCGCAGCTTCGAGGACGGCTCCGTCCACCTGACCCTCGACCTCGAACCGACCGCTGAGTCCCTCGCCGTCCAGCGTGCCCGTGAGCAGCGGGCGGAGTCGCGGTCGGTGCAGCGGCTGATCGCGCCGGGCTCCGTCGCCGTCATCGGCACCGGCCGTAACCCCGGCGGGGTGGGCCGCACGGTCCTGCGCAATCTCCTCGACGCCGGGTTCACCGGTCGCGCGTACGCGGTGAACAGCGCGTTCGCCGCGGACCAGGCCACGATCGACGGCGTCCCCGCCCACCGCTCCATCGGCGAGATCGGCGAACCGGTCGACCTCGCGGTCGTCGCCGTCCCCGCCGACCGGGTCCCGGAGGCCGTCGCCGACTGCGGAGAGCACGGCGTCCAGGGCCTCGTCGTCCTCTCCGCCGGATACGCCGAATGGGGCGCCGAAGGCAGGGAACGGCAGCGCGAACTGGTGCGTCAGGCCCGCTCGTACGGCATGCGCATCATCGGCCCGAACGCCTTCGGCGTCATCAACAACTCCGACGCCGTACGGCTGAACGCCTCCCTCGCCCCCGAACCGCCCGCGCCCGGACGCATCGGCCTGTTCACGCAGTCCGGTGCCATCGGCATCGCGCTGCTCTCCGGGCTCTACCGGCGCGGCGCGGGCCTGTCCACGTTCATCTCCGCGGGCAACCGCGCCGACATCTCGGGCAACGACTTCCTGCAGTACTGGTACGAGGACCCGGACACCGATGTCGCCCTGCTGTACCTCGAGTCGCTCGGCAACCCGCGCAAGTTCACCCGGCTCGCCCGACGCACCGCGGCGGTGAAGCCGGTGGTCGTGGTGAAGGGCGCCCGGCACAGCGGCAGCACCCCGCCGGGCCATGCGGTGCCGGTCAGCCGGATCCCGGACGCGACAGTCTCCGCGCTCATGCGGCAGGCGGGGGTGATCCGCGTCGACACCGTGACGGAGATGGTCGACGCGGGCCTGCTCCTCGCCGACCAGCCGCTCCCTGCGGGCCCGCGGGTCGCGATCCTGGGCAACTCCGAGTCCCTCGGCCTCCTCACGTACGACGCCTGCCTCGCCGAGGGGCTGCGTCCGCGCCCGCCCCGCGACCTCACCACGGCGGCCACCCCGCAGAACTTCCGGGACGCGCTGGCCGAGGCACTCGCCGACCGGAGCTGCGACGCGGTGATCGTGACGGCGATCCCCTGGGTCGGAGAGAACGGCGAAGCGGAATCGGGTGACGGCGAGGTCCTGGCGGCCGCCCTGCGCACCGCCGCAGCCACGGGCCCGGCCAAGCCGGTGGCCGTGGTCCATGTGGAGATCGGCGGCCTGGCCGAGGCGCTTGCCGCCGCCACGAGCACGGCCGCGGTGCCACGTGTGGCACGTGCGTCCGCGCCGGCTGCCCCGGACGCTCCGGCCGCACCGGCCGATCGGGTCGTCCCGCCGACCGCGCCGACCGCGACCGCCCCCGGCGACCAGCTCACGCAGCAGCGGTCCGACACGGGCACGGGCGACACCCCCGCCGTCCCCACCCTCGGCCGCATCCCCGCCTACCCCGCCGCCGAGCGTGCCGTGCGAGCTCTGGCCGAGGCCGTGAAGTACGCCCAGTGGAGGCGCCAGGCCGCCGTGCCCGGGAAGGTGCCCGAGTTCCTCGACGACACCATCGACGAGGCCGGCGCCGCCGCACGTATCGACGCGCTCCTCGGGCCCGACCCCGACCCGCGTGGCCGCCCGCTCAGTCACGACGAGGCGTGCGAACTCCTGGGCCGCTACGGCATCACCGTACGACCGACGCTCCCGGCCCCCGACCCGGACGCCGCCGTCTCCGCAGCGGCGCGGCTCGGCTATCCGGTCGCGCTCAAGACCACCGCACCCCATCTGCGCCACCGCGCCGACCTCGGTGGCGTCCGGCTGGACCTCGCCAACGAGGCCGCGCTGCGCCGGGCGTACGACGAGCTGACCGACCTGCTCGGCAAGCCCACCGAGCTTCAGCCCGTCGTCCAGTCCATGGCACCGCGCGGTGTGGACACCGTCGTACGGGCCACGATCGACCCGGCCGCGGGCGCCGTCCTCTCCTTCGGGCTGGCCGGCGCGCCCTCCGAACTCCTCGGCGACACCGCCCACCGCCTCGTACCGGCCACCGACCGCGACGCCGCCGAGCTGATCCGGTCCATCCGGGCGGCCCCGGTCCTCTTCGGCTGGCGCGGCTCGGCGCCCGTCGACACCCTGGCGCTCGAAGAACTTCTGCTGCGGGTGTCCCGGCTGGTCGACGACCACCCCGAGGTGGTCTCCGTCGCACTGGAACCGGTCGTGGTCGCCACGCATGGCCTGACCGTGCTCGGCGCGAGCGTCCGGCTGTCGCCGCCCCCCGCCCGTACCGACCTGGGCCCTCGCCGTCTCCCCAACTACTGAAGCCACTGGCCGGCCCGTCCCGGCCCTTTTGCGCAGCGTCCCCGGCAGTCATCCACCCCCCGTAGGATGGTCCGTATGGCGAAGACCGGTACGACGACCCAGGGGCTGCGCGCGGCGATCGAGCGCAGCGGCTACTACCCGGCCCTTGTGGCCGAGGCAGTGGAGGCCGCCGTCGGCGGTGAGCCGGTCGCTTCGTACCTGGTGCACCAGGAGACCACTTTCGACTCCAACGAGGTGCGTAGGCACGTCACGGTCCTGGTGCTGACCGACAACCGTTTCATCGTCAGTCACACCGACGAGCAGAACGCCGACACCAGCTCCCCGTCGCCGTATGCCACCACCTCCACCGAGTCGGTCAAGCTCGACCGGATCTCGTCGGTCGTGGTCAGCCGCGTCGTGGCCAACCCCGAGAAGTACGTGCCGGGGACGCTGCCCCGCGAGGTCGTCCTCACGATCGGCTGGGGTGCGGTCTCCCGGATCGACCTGGAGCCCGCCGCCTGCGGCGACCCCAACTGCGAGGCGGACCACGGCTACACCGGCAGTTCCACGGCCGACGACCTGAGCCTGCGTGTCAGCGAGGCCGGTGACGGCCCCGACACGGTGCGTCAGACCCTCGCCTTCGCCCAGTCGCTCTCCGAGGCGACGGCTGCAACCGCGACCGCAGCGACCGGCCGCTGATGGCCCAGCCGGCCTGGCAGGACCCCGTTCTGCTCCCTCTCGACACGGCCCCCGTCCCCGAGTACGGCAGCGGCTCGCTCGCCGATCTGCTGCCGACGCTCGTCGCCGGGCAGGGCGTGCCCGGCTTCACGGCGGCGATCCCCGAGCTCACCCCCGCCGACCGGAACTGCGTCTTCCTGATCGACGGTCTCGGCTGGGAGCAGATCAAGGCCCACCCGGACGAGGCCCCGTATCTGCACTCCCTGCTCCCCACCTCGCGCGGCGGCACCGGCCGCCCCCTGACAGCAGGCTTCCCGGCCACCACCGCGACCTCGCTCGCCTCGGTCGGTACGGGGCTGCCGCCCGGCGCGCACGGCCTTCCCGGCTACACCGCCCGCAATCCGGAGAGCGGCGAGCTGATGAACCAGCTCCGCTGGAAGCCCTGGACCCCGCCCGAGGTCTGGCAGCCGTACCCCACCGTCTTCCGGCTCGCGGACGAGGCCGGCGTGCAGACCGCGCAGGTCTCCGCCCCGACCTTCCAGCACACCCCGCTCACCAAGGTCGCGCTCAGCGGCGGCACGTTCCACGGCAGGCTCTCCGGCGAGGACCGGATGGACCTGGCCGCGGACCGGCTCGCCGCCGGCGACCGGTCGCTGGTGTACACGTACTACAGCGAGATCGACGGCAAGGGGCACCGCTTCGGCGTCGACTCCGACGCCTGGCGCGGCCAGCTGATGTACGTGGACGGTCTCGTGCAGCGCCTCGCCGAACAGCTGCCGCCCCGCTCCGCCCTGTACATCACCGCGGACCACGGCATGATCGACGTTCCGTTCGACGAGCAGTCCCGGATCGACTTCGACGAGGACTGGGAGCTGCGCGCGGGTGTCGCCCTGCTCGGCGGCGAGGGCCGGGCCCGTCATGTGTACGCCGTCCCGGGTGCCGAGGCCGATGTGCTGACCGTCTGGCAGGAAGTGCTCGGCGAACAGTTCTGGGTGGCGAGCCGGGACGAGGCGATCGCGGCCGGCTGGTTCGGCCCGCAGGTCGACGAGCGGGTGTACGGCCGGATCGGCGATGTGGTCGCGGCCGCCCACGACGACGTCGTGGTCATCGCCTCCGTCCAGGAGCCGCACGAGTCCGCGATGGTCGGCATGCACGGCTCGATGACCCCCGTCGAGCAGCTCGTTCCGCTCCTCGAAGTGCGTTCCTGACCCGCTCTTCCTGCCTGCCCACCCCATTCGAAAGGCGCTCAACCCCTCATGCCCGAGCTTGTGTTCTTCTCCGGAACGATGGACTGCGGAAAGAGCACGCTGGCGCTGCAGATCGGCCACAACCGGTCGGCCCGCGGTCTGCAAGGTGTGATCTTCACCCGTGACGACCGGGCGGGGGAGGGCAAGCTCTCGTCACGGCTGGGGCTCGTCACCGAGGCCGTCGAGGCCGATGAGGACATGGATGTGTACGCACACCTCGTCGACCACATCACCCGCGGCGGCAGGGCGGACTACGTGATCGTCGACGAGGCCCAGTTCCTCGCCCCCGTACAGATCGACCAGCTCGCCCGGATCGTCGACGACCTCGGCCTGGACGTCTTCGCGTTCGGGATCACCACCGACTTCCGGACCAAGCTGTTCCCCGGGTCCCAGCGTCTCATCGAGCTGGCCGACCGGGTCGAGACACTCCAGGTCGAAGCGCTCTGCTGGTGCGGTGCACGGGCCACGCACAACGCCCGCACCGTGGGCGGCGAGATGGTTGTCGAAGGGGCCCAGGTCGTGGTGGGCGACGTCAACCAGTTGGCGGGCGAGGTGGGTTACGAGGTGCTGTGCAGGCGCCACCATCAGCGCAGGATGACCAGCGCGACGGCCCGCGCGGGGGCGCTGTCGCCGGACGTCCTCCCGGTCACGTCCGGCTGATCCGCCGCCTGCGGGTCGCAGCGCTGCCACCGGTTCCCTGTCTCGTCTCCCCGTGCTTGACGTGTCGGAAGTTTCCGACGCATGATGGGGGCATGGCGGCAGCAGATGTGTTCAGTGCTCTGGCCAACCCGGTGCGGCGCACGCTCCTGGAGGCTCTCCGTGACGGGCCGCGCGCGGCGGGGGATCTCGCCGGTGCGTTCGAGCTGAGCAGGCCCGCGGTCTCCGAGCACCTGGCCGTGCTCAGGGGTGCGGGGCTGGTGCGTGAGGAACCGCGGGGGCGGTACCGCTACTACCACCTGGATGCAGCCCCACTGGCCGAGGCAGTCGAGTGGCTGCATCCCTTCGAACGCTACTGGCGGGCCCGGATGGGCGCGCTGAGCGACCTGATCGACGAGGAGAACCGATGACCAGCGCAGAGCCGGCCGTCATCCATTGCGACCAGTTCATCGCCCATCCGCCGGCGGCGGTCTGGCGGGCACTGACCGAACCCGAGCTGCACGCGCGGTGGTGGGCCGCCGGTGATGTGCGGCCCGTTGTGGGGCACCGCTTCACCCTGGACATGGGCCCCTGGGGGCAGCAGGCGTGCGAGGTGCTCGCTGTCGAGCCCGAGCGCCTTCTGCGCTACAGCTTTGCCCCCGATTCGCTGGACACCACGATCACCTGGCGGCTTGAGGCCGAGGGGACGGGCACCCGGCTGTTCCTGGAACACGCCGGGTTCGACGTCGACTCGCCTCTGGGTAAAACCGCGTTCCACGGCATGGGTGACGGGTGGCCGGGCCTCCTGCTGCGCATCGAACCGGCGCTCGCTGCCGGGGATCGCTAAGGGTCCGCACGAACGGAAGGGGCTCGGGCGGCGCGGCGATCGGCAGTGGGTGATCAGCGATCCGCCGACCGTACGATCGTGAAGACCGCGCCCTCCGGGTCCGCGACCGTCGCCATGCGCCCGCTCGACCCCTCCCGTGGTGGCTGCAGCACATGCCCGCCGAGATCCACCACCCGCGCGGCGGCCTCGTCGGTGTCGCCGACCTCGAAGTACGTCATCCAGTGCGGGCCCCGGTCGCGCGGCAGCGCGCGGCCGACGCCGTGCAGCGAGGCCACCGGGCGGCCGTCCAGATGCAGCGTCTGGTAGTCGAAGTCGGCCGAGACGACCGCTTCCGCCTCGAAGCCGAAGACCGCCTGGTAGAACTTGGCGACCGTCGAGGTCTCGCTGGTCACCAGCTCGTTCCAGACCGGGGTTCCGGGAGCCCCCGCGAGCGCCGTACCGACGTGCGCCGCGGCCTGCCAGATCCCGAAGACGGCCCCGCTCGGGTCGGAGGCGATGGCCATCCGGCCCGCCTCCGCCGCGTCGAGCGGCCCGACACCGACCGTCCCGCCGCAGGAGCGGATCGTCTCCGCTGTCACGTCGGCGTCGTCGGTGGCCAGATAGGTCGTCCAGGCGACCGGCAGATGACGGTCGGGCGGCAGCTGTCCGATGCCTGCGACCTCTTTTCCGTCGATCAGCGCGCGGACGTAGGGGCCCAGCTGGTCCGGACCGGGCACGAACTCCCAGCCGAACAGGCCGGCGTAGAACTCCTGCGTCGTGCACAGGCCGTGCACGATCAGGCTCACCCAGCAAGGTGTTCCGGGTGTGCGCCGGACGGCAGCCTCGGTCATCGTCACTCTCTCCTCGGACCATCGTGGTGGCCGTACGGGGGGAACGGGGCCGACGCGCCGACCGGCGGTGCGAGAGGTGTGCGCCCCGTGCAGATGCTTGCACCACCCGGCGCACGATGCGTCCCGGCCGCGCCGCATTGTCCGGTATCTCGACAGAGGAAGCCCGGTTTATTGCAATATGTCCGTGTGGGTGCTGGTACGGGTGGGCCGCCTCCTGCGCGAGGATGGCACCCATGAAGCCCATCATCTCCGCATCCGAATGCGCGAGCGAATCGGCGGGGCCACGTCCGCCGGTGCTCCTGGACGTACGTTGGCAACTCGGCGGGCCGCACGGCCTCCCCGACTACGAGGCCGGGCACATCCCGGGCGCGGTCTTTGTGGATCTGGACGCGGAACTCGCCGGACCGGCAGGCAGCGGTGGCCGTCATCCGCTGCCCGATCCGGAGCGATTCGGCGCAGTGATGCGCCGCGCAGGCGTCTGCCGGGACACTCCCGTGGTGGTCTACGACGGCGGCCAGGGCTGGGCCGCCGCGCGCGCCTGGTGGCTGCTGCGCTGGACGGGGCACTCGGACGTCCGCGTACTGGACGGCGGTCTCGCCGCCTGGGAGGGCGAGCTCTCCACCGAGACGCCCACCCCTGCCGAGGGCGACTTCAGGCCCGTACCGGGTGCACTGCCCCTGCTGGACGCCGATGGCGCCGCGGCGCTGGCCCGCTCCGGCCTGCTGCTCGACGCACGGGCCGCGGAGCGCTACCGCGGCGATGTGGAGCCCATCGACCGCGTCGGTGGCCATATCCCGGGCGCGGTCTCGGCCCCGACATCCGAGAACACCGGCGGTGACGGACGGTTCCTGCCCGCAGATGTGCTGGCGGCCCGTTTCAAGGAACTCGGCACGGACGGGGCACCAGAGGTCGGTGTCTACTGCGGCTCCGGTGTTTCCGGCGCGCATGAAGTGCTGGCCCTGGCCGTCGCGGGCATCCCTGCTGCGCTGTACGCGGGCTCCTGGTCCGAGTGGTCCGCCGACGATTCCCGGCCGGTCGCCAAGGGCCCCGATCCGCAGTAGCGGTGTCGGCCCTGCCCGTAACCGGAACTGCAGTAATGGGTTCCGGTCGGACGGGCGGAGAGCGCGAGGGCCCGCACGCCACTGCGTACGGGCCCTCGTCATGCCACAGTCACCCGGGTCAGTCCTGCTTCTTGCGGCGGGTACCGAAGACGATCTCGTCCCAGCTCGGCACGGCGGCCCGACGGCCCGGACGGACGCCGTCCGCCTCGGCCTGGCGATCCGTCGTCCCGGTCAGCCGGTCGCGGTGGCCGGCCACCGCTCGCGGCATCAGTACATCCGCATAGGCGGAACCGGCACCCGCGGAGGCCGCCGCGGCCGGCGGCTCGTCGGCCTCCGGCTCCTGCGTGGCAGGAGTGGTCGTCGGCGGCTCGGGCGGTGCGGGCCGCTCCGGCACCACCATGTCGCCACGGAAGCTCGGCACCGCCTCCAGCAGGCTGGTCAGCGAGTCGCGCTCACCGGCCGAGGCGCTGAGGTTGTGCTCGTCCGGCTCGGGCGGGGGTGGCGGAGCGGGCCGCTCCATCTGGCGGTCGAGGGCACGGTCCAGCGGCCGGTCGCGCGGCAGCCGCGCGATCCGCGGCACGAACGGGAAGCTCGGCTCCGGCGCTGCGACATCGTCGGTCTCGCCGATCAGTGAACGCGCCTCGTCGTCCACGGCCTGCACCAGCCGGCGCGGCGGGTCGTACGTCCAGCTCGCCGAGTGCGGCTCGCTCGCGACCCGGTACACCAGCAGGACTTCCCAGGTGCCGTCGTCGCGACGCCACGAGTCCCACTGGACGGTTTCCTTGTCGGCGCCGCGCAGCAGGAGCCGCTCCTGCACCGCCTCGCCGAGTTGGGGGCCGGTGTTCTCGCCGGGACGGCGCACAGGAGTCTTCCGGGCCCGCTCGGCCATGAAGGCACGCTCCGCGAGCACAGGGCCCTCGAAGCGGCGAACACGGTCGACCGGAATTCCGGCGAACTGAGCGACCTCCTCCGCGGAGGCACCGGCTCGTATACGGGCCTGGATGTCGCGGGGGCGGAGGTGGCTCTCCACCTCGATCTCGATCTGGCCGAGCCGCGCGCGGTCGTTGCGCACGGCGGCGCGCAGCCGCTCGTCGATCGGAAGCGTGTACTCCGTGCTGTCCGCAGCCTTGAGCACCAGTCGTGTGCCGTCGTTGGAGACGGCCACGACACGCAGTTCGGGCATGGGGACCTCCCGGGTGGTGCCTGCCGACGTCACGTGCGTCGCTGCTTCCGCTAGTCGAGTGTGGCCTGCCCGGGTGCAGCCTGCCACAACATTGCCGTGTTGCCCGGCGTGTCGGGCGCATGCCCTGGATCGCCGGTATGACACGGTGACCTATTGTGTAACGCTCAGTGATTATATATCACCCTGCGTAGTCAGTCTCCGTGCGATGCCGTGGCGCCGCCGGATCGAGTGCCTCCTTCGGCCCCCTCCCGAAGATCCCGGACACCACGCGGGAGTCCGGCCTCAGGGCTCGCCACAGTACTCCATTCGGGCCATGTGAGTGGACCGGCGCGCCGCCGAAGTTCTCGTCAGGTGCGGGAGTTGAGCTACCCACTTGGCCGCGATATGCCCATGATGCGTGTCCTGCTTCACAGAATCGCCTGAAGTGGAACCATTTACTTCGCCCAATTGTCCCTTCCTGTTGCATGGTGGGAGAGATGTCAATCAAGGGCTGGAAATGGTGCAGAAGCCGGAAAGTGACATAGAACCCAAGGGAAGGCGTATCGATCTGAGCGTGCCGCAGGTGGCGGGCAGTGCCGTGGCAGCGGTCGCGGCGGCCGTGGCGGCCTCACAACTGGGCGTGTACGGAACGATTTTCGGAGCCGGAGTGATGAGCGTCGTCGCCACCTGCGGCGGCTCTGTCTTCCAGCACTTCTTCCGCCGCACGGGCGAGCAGATCCGCGAAGTCACGGTATATACACGGGAGACGCGCGACACCCGTGGGGCACGCGAGGGGTGTGGGACGGGGAGCGAGCGGCGGCCGTCCGTCGCGTCCTTGGACGCCACGGCGGTGTTCCGTACGGTGGCGGCCGAACCGGACCGTACGCACCTGCGGGAGCCGCTCGCCGACGACGGGACCCGGCTGCTCGCGTCGTATCCGGCCGCCCTGGACGAGGAGTTCTCCGCGTCCACCACTCATGGCACCCGGATCCGCGGCTGGAAGCGGCCCGTGCTCGGCGCGGTGGCGGTCTTCGCCGTCTCGATGGCCGGCATCACCACGTACGAGCTGATCTCCGGCAACGATCTGAGCGGTGGTCAGGGAACGACCGTCGGCTCCGCCGTGCGCGGCGGGGAGCGGGGCTCAGGGCACGCCGACCAGGCGCCTTCGGTCAGCAGTGACCCGGGGCAGGGGCGGACACCGGGCCGGGAGAGCGGCGGGACAACGGGCACGGGCTCACCGGACGGGCAGAGCCGGAGTCCGGACACGGGACAGGACCGTTCCACGGCCGAACCGACGCCCACCTCCGCACCGTCGAGCCCGGGTGACGGTGCGACGGCTCCGGCCCCCACGTCCACCCCGACGGCGAGCGGTGACGGCAGCAGCGCCGCCCCGGACTCCACCGGCGCGGGTATTGCCCCGGGGCAGGAGGCCCCCGCCACGACCGGCACGGACACCGGTCGGTGACCGGTTGCTGCCGCGGTCAGTCGCCCAGGACCCGGCGCAGATAGTCGTTGCCGAACAGCCGGTCCGGGTCGAGCCGGTCGCGAACGGCGGTGAACTCGCCGAACCGCGGATACACCCCGGCCAGGTACTCGGCATCGCGGGTGTTCACCTTGCCCCAGTGCGGGCGGCCGCCGTGGGCGGTCATGATCCGCTCGACCGCGGTGAAGTACGCCTGGTAGGGCGTGCCCTTGTAGAGATGGACGGCGATGTACGCGCTCTCCCGGCCCGAGGCCGTGGAGAGCGCGATGTCGTCCGCGGGGGCCGTGCGGACCTCCACCGGGAAGCTGATCCGCAGCGGTGAACGGTCCACCATCGCCTTGACCTCGCGCAGTGCCTCGACGGCGGCCTCGCGCGGCAGGCCGTACTCCATCTCCACGAAGCGGACCCGGCGCGGGCTGGTGAAGACCTTGTACGGGATGTCGGTGTACGTACGGGCCGACAGGGCGCGGCTGGAGAGCTTGGCGATCGACGGGATCGCCGCGGGGACCGCCCGGCCGAGCGAACAGGCCACCTGGAAGATCCCGTTGGAGAGGAGCTCGTCCTCGATCCAGCCGCTGACCTTGCCGGGCGGAGCGGCGGGGCCCGCGCTGCGGTTGTTGCGCTTGGTGTTGCAGTTGCCGGTGTGCGGGAACCAGTAGAACTCGAAGTGCTCGTTCTCGGCGACCAGCTGATCGAAGTCGGTCGTGACCTTGTCGAAGGCCATCGGCTCCTCACGGGCCGTCAGCAGGAAGGCCGGCTCCACGGCGAACGTGATCGCCGTGAGGACACCCAGGGCGCCGAGCCCGATCCGGGCGACGGCAAAGATGTCGGCGTTCTCCTTCTCCGAGCAGGTCAGCACCGTGCCGTTCGCCGTGACCAGTTCGAGGGCGCGGATCTGGGCCGATATGGACGCCGAGTCGCGGCCGGTGCCATGGGTGCCGGTCGAGGTGGCCCCGGCGACCGTCTGCTCCATGATGTCGCCCATGTTGGTGAGCGACAGGCCCTCCCGGGCGAGCGCGGTGTTCAGCCGCTTCAGCGGAGTGCCGGCCTCGACGGTCACCGTCATCGCCTTGCGGTCGATCTCCCGGATGCCGGTGAGCAGATCGGGGCGGATCAGGAGGCCGTCGGTGGCCGCGGTCGCGGTGAACGAGTGGCCGGTGCCGACGGCCTTCACCTTCAGACCGTCCTCGGAGGCCCTTCGCAGCGCCTGCGCCAGCTCGTCGACGGATGCGGGGGAGGCGGTCCGTACCGGACGGGCGGTGACATTGCCCGCCCAGTTACGCCACGCGCTCGTCGTCGTCCGTGCGTAGGTGTCGGTCATCTTCCCCGCGCCTCCCCGTAGGAACCGGCTCGGCCAGCCGGCGATACCCCAGGAACGCCACCGCGGCCGCGACCGCTCCCGCCACGACGGGCACCGCGTACCCCGCTGCGGCCCCGGACGCGTCGACCACCCAGCCTGCGGCCGAGGAGCCGAGCGCCACACCGACGGCGAGCCCGGTACCGGTCCAGGTCATGCCCTCGGTCAGCTTGGCGCGTGGTACGTGCTGCTCGACGAGGGCCATGGTGGTCACCATCGTCGGTGCGATGGCTAGGCCCGCGACAAAGAGCGCCACGGCCAGAAACGGCAGGTTCCCGGCCAGTTGGAGGGGGATCATACTCACGGCCATCGCGCACACCCCCACCAGCCACCTGGTGGCCGGTTTTCCCTTGAGATGCAGCAGCCCGAAGACGGCTCCGGCGAGGCAGGACCCCAGCGCGTACACGGCCAGCACCAGGCTCGCCGCGACCTTGTGGCCGTGCTCCTCGGCGAAGGCCACCGTCACCACATCGACCGCCCCGAAGATCGCCCCGGTCGCGACGAAGGTGGCCACGAGCACCTGAAGGCCTGGGGAGCGCAGCGCCGAGCCGCTGGTGTGCTGCTCGCGCGGGTGCGGCAACGGCTCGGTGGCACGCTGGGCCGTCAGCCAGAAGACGCCGACAAGCAGGAACCCGGCGGCCAGCAGCGGACCCGCCTCGGGGAACCAGGCCGTGGACAGGCCGATCGAGATGATCGGCCCGAAGATGAAGCACACCTCGTCGACGATCGACTCCCACGAGTACGCGGTGTGCAGCTGCTGCGGCGAACCGTGGTAGATCTCCGCCCAGCGGGCCCGGGTCATCGCACCCACGCTGGGGACGCAGCCGGCGCCCGCCGCGAAGACGAAGAGCGTCCAGTCCGGCAGCCGCTGCTGCGCACAGATCAGGAGACCGGCCACCGCCGCCATCGCGACGAGGGTGACGGGACGCAGGACACGCCGCTGCCCGTGCCGGTCGACGAGCCGGGACACCTGCGGGCCGAGCACGGCGGCCGACATCGCCAGCGTCGCGGAGAGCGCGCCCGCGAGCCCGTAACGGCCGGTGATCTGGGACACCATGGTCACCACGCCGATGCCCATCATGGACAGCGGCATCCGGCCGAAGAAACCTGCCGCCGAGAACCCCTTGGTGCCGGGGGCGGCGAAAATCGCACGGTAGGGACTGGGCAAGCGGGGCTCCGGTACAGCGAGGTCATGCGCGGGTGTAATGCATGAAGGTGGTTGCTACAGCTTACGGGCGGGCCACTGCGCAGGACACCGCGGCAGGTGCCCGACAGGCGCGCCGGGTGGACGTCGGTCGAAGCGCTGTCACAAGCGGGTGGCAGGATCGTTCCCATGTCCGATCTGTGCGCTCCCGCTCCCTACGACGCCCTGCTGCTGCTGTCCTTCGGCGGACCCGAGGGCCCGGACGACGTGGTCCCGTTCCTGGCGAACGTGACGCGCGGCCGCGGCATCCCCGAGGAGCGGCTCAAGGAGGTCGGCAAGCACTACTTCCTGTTCGGGGGCGTCAGCCCGATCAACGCCCAGAACAGGGCCCTGCTGGACGCTCTGCGCAAGGACTTCGCGGAACACGGACTCGATCTGCCGGTGTACTGGGGCAACCGCAACTGGGCCCCATACCTGACCGACACCCTGCGCGAGATGGTCGCCGACGGGCACCGCCGCATCGCCGTCCTCGCCACCAGCGCCTACGCCTCGTACTCCGGCTGCCGTCAGTACCGCGAGAACCTCGCCGAGTCGCTGGCCGTCCTGGAGGCCGAAGGGCTGCCGGTGCCACGCGTCGACAAGCTCCGGCACTACTTCAACCACCCCGGATTCGTACGGCCCATGGTGGACGGCGTCCTGAAGTCCCTGGCCGACCTCCCCGAGAACGACAGGGCCGGGGCGCACCTCGCCTTCACCACGCACTCCATCCCCACCGCCGCCGCCGACACCTCCGGCCCCGAGGAGACGCACGGCGACGGTGGCGCCTATGTGGCCGAGCATCTCGACGTCGCACGGCTGATCGTCGACGCGGTCCGCGAGGAGACGGGCACCGACCACCCGTGGCGGCTCGTCTACCAGTCGCGCAGCGGCGCCCCGCACATCCCGTGGCTGGAGCCCGACATCTGCGACCACCTCGAGACGCTCCATGGGGAGGGCGTGCCCGCCGTGGTGATGGCCCCCATCGGCTTCGTCTCCGACCACATGGAGGTCCTGTACGACCTCGACACCGAGGCCACCGCGAAGGCCGCCGAGCTCGGTCTGCCGGTCCGGCGGTCCGCGACGGTCGGTGCCGACCCGCGGTTCGCCGCGGCCGTGCGCGAGCTGGTGCTGGAGCGCGCAGCCACCGAGCAGGGGCGCCCGGTGGAGCGGTGCGCGCTCGGGGCGCTCGGCCCGAGCCACGACCTCTGTCCCGTCGGCTGCTGCCCGGCCCGTGCCCGCAAGCCTGCTGCCGCGGGCGCCGACAGTCCCTACGCCTAGGAGCGCTGTAACGCTGTGAACCCTGAGACCCCTGTGTCCTCTGTGACCGACCCCGTCCTGTCCGAGCTGCTCGACCTCGCACTGGAGGCAGCCCGGCGTGCCGGTGCGTTGCTGCGCGACGGCCGCCCCGCGGATCTGGGCGTGGCTGCGACGAAGTCCAGCCCCATCGACGTCGTCACCGAGATGGACATCGCCGCCGAGAAGCTGATCACCGGCTTCCTCGCCGAGCACCGCCCCCAGGACGGCTTCCTCGGCGAGGAGGGCTCCAGCTCCCCGGGAAGCAGCGGCGTCCGCTGGGTCATCGACCCGCTCGACGGCACGGTGAACTACCTCTACGGACTGCCGACATGGGCCGTCTCGATCGCCGCCGAGCGGGACGGCGAGCGGATCGTGGGCGTGGTGGAGGCCCCGATGCGCGGCGAGACGTACTTCGCGGCCCTCGGTAGCGGTGCGTACGCAAACGGCGGGACGTACGGCGAGGGCGCCGCGCTGCGCAGCCGACCCGCGCCGCCGCTCGATCAGGCGCTGGTCTCCACCGGCTTCAACTACGTGACCGACGTCCGCGCGCACCAGGCGGACGTCGCCCGGCAGCTCATCCCGAAGCTGCGCGACATCCGGCGCGGCGGCTCGGCCGCCATCGATCTCTGCGACGTCGCCGCCGGCCGGCTGGACGGCTACTACGAGCGTGGGCTCCACCCCTGGGACCTCGCGGCCGGTGACCTGATCGCCCGGGAGGCGGGCGCCCGCACCGGCGGGCGGCCCGGACTGCCCGCCGGCGGCGAGTTGACCCTGGCCGCCACGCCGGGTGTCTTCGAGCCCCTGCAGGCACTTCTGGAGGAGCTGGGCGCCTGGCACGACTGACGGCGCCGCCGGCAAAGCCCCTGGTGCAGGCTGTGGCGGACGCTGATGGACAGCACAGGGCCCCCCGGCGTCATTGGCGACGCCGGGGCCCTGTGCCGACGGCTCAGACGGCCGTGGCGTTGATTTCGACGCCGTGCTCGGCGGCCAGGCGGTGCAGGTCGTCCAGCTCTCCCTGCTCGAGGTCCGCGAGGAAGTCGTCGCCCGTCTCACGTGCATGGGTGAGGTCGGACTGCGTGGTCTTGATTCGTTGCAGCAGACCTGCGGTGAAAGCGTCCATAGTGCGCCCCCTCATCGTGGGTCGGTGGCACGGGGGTGTGCCCGGGTTTCCCTCCGCCGAGGGCGGTAGGGCGGGTGATCACGCACTCTCCGGGGAACGGAGCGGCCGTCGAGTGCCACATACATGGCGTGATCGCGGGTGTGAATTCGTCCTCCCCAGACCAGGGCTCAGAGAAACCTCAACTGGCCCGGAAATCCGGTGAATTCCCGGAAGCCGCAGGTCGTGCCGCGCCGCCTTACCGCCGGTTTATACGCGTTGCGGGCAGGATGGTGCCGCACAGACAGTGCTGCTGAGCGGCCCGGATCACGGTCCGTGGGCTCATTCGGACGTTCTGAAGTTTCAAAGGAAGGACAGCGCCGTGCGCGTACTCGTCGTGGAGGACGAGCAACTGCTCGCCGATGCGGTGGCCACCGGACTGCGCCGGGAGGCCATGGCCGTCGACGTCGTGTACGACGGTGCGGCCGCCCTGGAGCGCATCGAGGTCAACGACTACGACGTGGTGGTGCTGGACCGGGACCTCCCCCTGGTGCACGGCGACGACGTCTGCCGTCGCATCGTCGAGCTGGGCATGCCGACCCGGGTGCTCATGCTCACCGCATCCGGGGACGTCAGCGACCGCGTGGAGGGCCTGGAGCTCGGTGCCGACGACTATCTGCCCAAGCCGTTCGCCTTCAGCGAGCTGACCGCGCGGGTACGGGCCCTCGGACGCCGCACGACGGTCGCGCTGCCGCCTGTCCTGGAGCGCGCCGGCATCAAGCTGGACCCCAACCGGCGCGAGGTCTTCCGCGACGAGCACGAGATCCAGCTCGCGCCGAAGGAGTTCGCCGTGCTGGAGGTGCTCATGCGCAGCGAGGGTGCAGTCGTCTCGGCGGAGCAGCTGCTGGAGAAGGCCTGGGACGAGAACACCGACCCGTTCACCAACGTCGTGCGGGTGACGGTCATGACGTTGCGCCGCAAACTCGGAGAACCGCCGGTGATCGTCACCGTGCCCGGTTCCGGCTACCGGATCTGATGGCCGTGTCCGCCGCCCCGGCGCCGCCCACGGCGCCCCCGAAGCCCACCTGGGACCCCAAACAGCTGGAGCCCCCATACCCCTGGCTGCGCCCGACCATCCGGATACGGCTCACCCTCCTGTACGGCGGGATGTTCCTGATCGCCGGCATCCTGCTGCTCTCGATCATCTACATGCTGGCCGCGCAGGCCCTGCACGTGGGCAGCGAGCTGCCGTTCAAGATCGTGAGCGGCCAGGTGTCCAGCGACGTGTGCAACCTGTCCGGTGAGGGATCGTCGCCGAGCGCCGTCAACGCGGCCATGAACTCCTGCGTCAACCATCAGCGCCAGCAGGCGCTCGATACGCTCCTGAACCGTTCGCTGCTGGCCCTCGTCGGCCTGAGCGTCATCGCCTTCGCCTTCGGTTACGCCATGGCGGGGCGGGTGCTCTCCCCGCTGGGCCGGATCACCAGGACCGCTCGCCAGGTCGCCGGTACGGACCTGTCCCGGCGGATCGAGCTGGACGGTCCGGACGACGAGCTCAAGGAGCTCGCCGACACCTTCGACGACATGCTCGACCGGCTGGAGCGGGCCTTCACCGCGCAGCAGCGGTTCGTCGGGAACGCCTCGCACGAGCTGCGCACCCCGCTCGCGATCAACCGCACGCTGCTGGAGGTCCATCTCTCCGACCCGCAGGCGCCGCCGGAGCTCCAGCAGCTCGGCAAGACCCTGCTGGCCACCAATGAGCGCAGTGAGCAGCTGGTCGAGGGCCTCCTGCTGCTCGCCCGCAGCGACAACCAGATCATCGAGCGCAAACCGGTCGACCTCGCCGAGGTCGCCTCCCGTGCGCTCGACCAGACGCGCGGCGAGGCAGAGGAGAAGGGCGTGGAGATCCGCGGTGAGATCGTGCCCGCCGTCGTCCAGGGCAACGGGGTGCTGCTGGAGCGGATCGCGCTGAACCTCGTGCAGAACGCCGTGCGCTACAACGTCCCGGAGGAGGGCTGGGTGGAGGTCACCACGGAGCTGCAGCCGGGGCAGGCGGTGCTGGTGGTCTCGAATACCGGCCCGGTGGTGCCGGCGTACGAGATCGACAACCTCTTCGAGCCCTTCAGACGCCTCCGTACGGAGCGAACGGGCAGCGACAAGGGGGTCGGGCTCGGCCTGTCGATCGCGCGGTCCGTGGCGCGCGCTCACGGCGGCCGTATCATCGCGGAGCCCCGTGAGGGCGGTGGTCTCGTGATGCGCGTCACCCTGCCGGTCTGAGAGGCTGGTCCGAGCGATTCATACACAAATCGCGCTGTTCGCTTTGAGCGGAATTTTCGGGACCCGTGCCAGGAAGGGCCGTGTGTGATCGATCACAGGAGCGAATTTCGGTCCATCCACGCTCCGTGATCAGGCCTCCCACCAAAAATCCGGCAAAAGTCGGGGTTTTCGGGGGTCGATATTACGGGAAGTACACGGGGTGGCGCCCGTGAAGTATGGCATTCGGACCGTGTACGGTCCCCTTCGCCACCCAAGCCGATCGCTCTCGAGAGGTCTGCTCGGGTGTCGATTGAGTAACAGACCTTGATGTGAGGCAAAATCTCCGCCTCGGGTCGGGCACAAGTCCGGCCTCTCACGCGTTACGTGCGCTGAGACACCGCAGACACCCAGAGGGGGAGTGCGACAAATGGCAACGGATTATGACACCCCACGCAAGACCGACGATGACGTCGACCAGGACAGTCTTGAAGAGCTCAAGGCGCGCCGGAGCGACAAGACGGCGTCCGCCGTCGACGTCGACGAGTTCGACGCCGCCGAAGGACTGGAGCTGCCCGGAGCAGACCTGTCCAATGAAGAGCTCGCTGTAAGGGTCCTGCCCAAGCAGGCCGACGAGTTCACGTGCATGAGCTGCTTCCTCGTGCACCACCGGAGTCAGCTGGCTCGTGAGAAGAACGGCCAGCCGATCTGCCGCGACTGCGACTAGGTTCGGTCGGCCGTGGCAGGCGATACACCGTTCCGGAAGCGGCGCTTGTGGCGTAGGAGGTCGTGGGAGGCGTATCAGGGCGGTACAGGCCCGGTGGAAGGCGTAGCAGCGCCTGCCGAGCGGTCCGCCCTGCCACCCCCTCCGGGCGACTCTGACGACGAGCGGGGCCGCTGGGCCTCGCTCGAAGCAGTGGAAGCCGCCATCGCGGCAGAGGTGGCACGAGCAGGACGAGTAGCAGCACCAGCAGTCGACGCGGCCGACAGGGCCGAGCAGCAGGTCGACAGGACGGAGCCCGTGACCGGGGCAGGCCGTCTGCACACAGTGAAACGGGGCGTCTACAAGAGCGGGGAGAGCGCCAAGGCGGCGATCGGTCATATCGCCGACCGGATCATCGAAACGGCTCCCCGCGTCCCTGTGCGCGACCTCGCCACCCTGCGCAGGCAGTTCCCGGGACTCGGTCCCGAGGAGCTCGCCGACAAACTCATCGCAGGCGCGAGCAAGGGCACGGCCACCGTCGGCGCCGGTATCGGCGCGGCGGCCATGATGCCCGTGCCGCCGGCCATGCTCGCCGAGCTGGCCGCGGAGATCACCGGCGTGGCCGCGATCGAGATGAAGCTCGTGGCCGAGCTGCACGAGGTCTACGGTCAGCGCCCGTCCGGCGGTCTCGCTCAGCGCAGCACCGCGTACGTCACCTCCTGGACGGAGGAGCGCGGCATCGATGCCGCCCACCCCACGACGATCAATGCGGCGCTGGGCGGCCAGATGAAGCGGGAGCTGCGCCAGCAGATCATGAAGCGCATGGCGCGCAATCTGCCGAACCTGGTCCCGTTCATGATCGGCGCCGCCGTCGGCGCGATGATGAACCGCCGCGACACGAAGAAGCTTGCCGAACGGGTCAGGAAGGACCTGCGCAAGCGCCAGATCCCCTGGGACCGGCTTCCGGAGCAGCCGCCGCTGGAGCGGCCGCGGAAGCTGCACAAGGACCTCCCGAAGGAGATCGAGGGCTGACCCCTCCCGTGCCTCGGCAGCCGCGGTGGACCGTGTGTCCTAGGCCCGTACCGCCGTGAGCGCTGCCACCAGGGCCTGCGGCTCCCGGGTCGACAGATAGACATACGGGGTCGGGTCCTGCGGGTCCGTGACCTCCACCCGTACCGCCGTGGGGATGTAGCTGCGCAGCAGCACGAACGCGCGGGTGTCCGCCTTGTACGAGCGCCACGCGCGCGCCTCCTCGGCGTCCAGCGCCTCGGCCGTGCCGAGCGCCGTCACCGGGATCCGGGCGTCGCCCGCGACCAGGGCGCCCGCCACCACCCGGATCCGGGCAGAGCCGTACGAGCTGACCGCGAGCGAGGCGAGGGCCGTGCCGCCGACCAAACCGCCCAGCAGCGGCAGGGTGCCGAGCGGCAGCAGCAACAGGGCGCACGCGACGCCGACCAGGAAGGCGATGAGCCACCACGAACGGGGCGCGGTCAGACGTTCGTCGAAAGGCGGGGTGGAAGGCTGCATGAACCCAAGCTTGGCACGGTGCGACCTGCGGGTACCCGCGCGGGTAAGGTCTGCGCCTGTGAGTGGAACATCTGCGGCTCTGAAGCCACCGGCCGACGCGGTGAAACCGGTCCGGCACCCCGACGCCCCGGCCCCCGGCGAGCTCCTCGGTTCGCACTACGAACACTGTTTCGGCTGTGGCGGGGGGCAGGCGCACGGTCTGCACCTCCAGGCGCGGGCCGGCGAGGGTGTGAGTGTCATCGCCGAGTTCACCGTGAAGCCCGCCCACCAGGGCGCTCCGGGACTGGCGCACGGCGGCGTGCTCGCCACCGCGCTGGACGAGACGCTCGGCTCGCTGAACTGGCTGCTGCGGGTGATCGCGGTGACCGGGCGGCTGGAGACCGACTTCGTGCGTCCGGTGCCGGTGGGCACCGTGCTGCACCTGGACGCCGAGATCACCGCCGTGCACGGCCGGAAGATCTACTCCCGCGCGACCGGCCGGATCGGCGGCCCGGACGGGCCCGTCGCGGTCCTCGCCGAGGCCCTCTTCATCGAGGTCAAGGTCGACCACTTCATCGAGAACGGCCGCCCGGCCGAGATCCAGGCCGCGATGGCCGACCCGGACCAGGCCAAGCGTGCCCGAGCCTTCGAGGTGAACCCGTGATGCGCCATCCTGTCGACGTACTGATTCGCCGGGTCGATCCGGAAGTACCGATTCCGGCCTATGGGCATCCGGGCGACGCAGGGGCCGATCTGGTGACCACCGAGGCCGCCGAACTCGCCCCCGGTGAACGGGTGGTGCTGCCCACCGGCGTGTCGATCGCCCTGCCCGACGGGTACGCCGCGTTCGTGCACCCGCGGTCCGGCCTCGCAGCACGCTGCGGAGTCGCCCTCGTGAATGCCCCGGGGACGGTTGATGCCGGGTACCGTGGAGAGATCAAGGTGATCGTCATCAATCTCGACCCGCGCGAACCCGTACGGTTCGAGCGGTTCGACCGGATTGCCCAACTGGTCGTCCAGCAGGTCGAGAAGGTGCGCTTCCACGAGGTGTCGGAGTTGCCCGGCTCGGCCCGGGGCGAGGGTGGCTTCGGATCCACCGGCGGGCATGCCACCGGTGATGATGTTGATGGCGTCAGGGGCGGGATCACCCAGGGCGGGAACAGCTACGCTTCGGTCGTACCCGACCGGGAAGGACAGTGACGTGTTCGGACGTCGCAAGAAGAGTGGTTCCGCCGAGGATGTGGCGGACGAAGCGCGCGAGGCCGAGCAGGTCGTCGACGAGCTCGATGACACCGACGCCGAGAGCGGTGCGCGCCGGGTGAATCTCCCGCCGGCGCCGCGGCCGGACGGACCGTGGGACATCGACGAGGTCTCCCAGCCCGGCGAGGGCCGGGTCGACCTGGGCGGCATCTTCGTCCCCGGGGTCGAGGGCATGGAGCTGCGCGTCGAGGTCGCCGGAGACGCGATCGTCGCCGCCACCGTCGTGCTGCGCGACAGCGCGATCCAGTTGCAGGCTTTCGCCGCGCCCAAGAAAGAGGGCATCTGGGGCGAGGTCCGCGAGGAGATCGCCACCGGCATCACCCAGCAGGGCGGGATCATCGACGAGGTCGAGGGTCCGCTGGGCTGGGAACTGCGGGCGCAGGTCCCCGTACAGCTTCCGGACGGGACGAACGGCGTGCAGCTGGTGCGCTTCGTCGGCGTCGACGGGCCCCGCTGGTTCCTGCGCGGAGTGATCTCCGGCCAGGGGGCCGTGCAGCCGGAGGCCGCCGGGCTGCTGGAGACGATCTTCCGGGACACCGTGGTCGTCCGCGGCGAGGGCCCGATGGCGCCGCGCGACCCGATCGTCCTCAAGCTCCCCAATGACGCCCAGATGGTGCCCGAGGGTGTGCAGCAGGAGGACCAGGAGGGCTCGAAGTTCTCCGGTGGCATGGGTCAGCTCCAGCGCGGACCCGAGATCACCGAGGTGCGCTGAGCCGCCGACCGTGGCGTGAAACAGCTCAGGCCGGTGGGCCGTACTTCTCTTCGAGGGAGGTGCGGCCCACCGGCCTTCTGCGTGCCCGCGCAGCGCGCGTACCGGCACGTATATGGGGCGCGTATGGGGCACGTATGGGCGTCGTCAAGGGCGCGCCCCTCCCCGTAAGGAAGGCATCAACGCAGGCCGCAGGGGCTTCGGACGGGGTTTGCTCAAGAGGTCCGAAAACCCGTCCTCATCTAGGAGCACACGGTGGCCGATATGGCCTTCGTCGTCACCACGATCGCGGTCTTCGCGCTGGTGGCTCTCATCGCCAAGGGGGTGGCGAAGCTGTGACTGCCGAGAACATTGTCGGTCTGATCGTGGCCGTCGCCCTGCTGGGATATCTC